>NZ_JAGKRH010000078.1:0-41634 GCF_017939245.1 Aeromonas sp. PrichA-15
ATAACCTGGCCAGAAGGAGGCAATATCAATATGATGCACGGCGACAGCAGGGTGATGGTGGTGGTGTGTTTGGAGACAACCAGTTTACCAGCACCCTGTCTGTCAACTTCCACTTTCCCAGGATCCCGCGAAGAACCTTTTTTTATGGTCGAATACCTGCCATCGACAACAAAGGCGCCCGTAGGCGCCTTGTGGAAGATGACCGTGCTTACTGGTCTATCTCGTCCATGTAATCGTCGAGGTTGCCATCATCCGCCGCCTCTGGCTTCTGCTCCTGGAGCTCGGGTTTGCGACCCGTCACCTTGCCATCGTTGTACTGCAAGTAGAAGTCCTTGGTCAGGGCGTAAGGATCCAGCGCGTTGTCGATGATGCGCTCCTGATCGATCAGCTTGGAGCGGGTACCGAGGCCATCCAGCGCCCAGTGCACCACCTTCAGCGGGAAGGTCAGCAGGGCATAGGGGAAGTAGATGGTATCGATGGTATCCCCAACCAGTTGACGGGTGGTGGTGGGACCGTAGACCGGCACCATCAGATAGGCGCCATCCCCGATGTCGGCCTTGCCGAGCACGGTGTCCATTTCCAGCGTGTTGCGAGCCAGGCCCGCATGCTTGGCCACGTCGAACAGACCGAGCAGGCCCACAGTGGTGTTGAGGGTGAAGCGGCCCAGGTTAGTACCGGCCCCTTTCAGATCACCCACCAGCAGGTGGTTTACCATGCTGCTCGGTTCGTCGAAGTTGTCCACGAAATTCTCGATGCTGTCCCTCACTCCTTGCGGGACATAGCGGGCATAGCCGTGTACCACGGGGCGCGCTACATAGGGCTCCAGCACGTCATAGTTGACGGCCCACATGGCACGGTTGGGCCCCTGGAAGGGGTCGCGAGGATCGCTGGCCGTGCTGGATGCCCCGGGGCGGCTCGGGGTCTCACCGAGATCCAGGCTCTCCGGGCCCGGCTTGGGAGGGCCGCCCGCACAGCCCGCGAGCAGCAATGCCACCGCCAATGCTCCTGAACGCAGATACATATGAAAGTCCTAAGATTTTTTTGGGTATTGATATGAATTATACAGGGGGCCCACCCCAAGGGGTGGGCCAAAAGCGTATTAGAGGGCGTGATCGATGCGGATGTCAATCGGCGCTGTGGGGATGGTGCTGGTCAGCACGGTGACCGAAACCCCTTCAAAGGCGCCTTCCTTGTTCATGACGTTGCCGCCCCGGGAGAGGCGCGCCTTGAACTGCAGCTCGGCATGGGCCGCCAGCTTGCTCCCCTCCATCATGGCATCCCCGTCCCCCAGGGAGAGGGTGAGCGGGAGATGCGGGCCTGCAATGCGCTTGACCGCGATGGGCATGGGCGGACCGTTGGGGATCACCGCAAAGACGAACAGATGGGCATCTTCCGGCATCTTGATGCCCGGCGCCAGGGTGATGTGCAGGGGGAACTCCCCCTCTTTCACCGCCAGCACCTCGGCTTGTGCCTGGCCTTCGGCAGACGGGGTAGTCACGGCGATGCCACGCTGGCCAAGCTGCTGCCTGGCGTACTCCATGGAGCGTTCCACCATGGTGTAGCGGGCCGAGCCCGGCTCCAGCAGCGGCAACATCCCCTGCCAGCGGTCGAGGGCGGTCTGGAAATCCTCTTTTTGCAGGGCCATGAAGGCGTGGACGGAGCGAGCCTCGATGTTGGCCGGGTCCTCGGTAATGACCGCCTGCAACAGTTGATCCGCACGGGCTTCCTCCCCCGTCATCATCAGGGCCTGGGCATAGGGCACCGCCACCATGGCCTTCTGGGGCGCGAGAGCGTAGGCACGCTCCAGCGCCTCGCGGGCCATCTCGGGATCATTGCCATCCAGGGTCAGGCGCCCCAGCAGCAGCCAGCCACGGTAGTCGTTCGGTTCTTCTTTCAGCCGGGTTCGCAGGGCCAGGGTGAAGTCCAGCAGATCCTGCTCGGTCACCCGGGTGTCGCGCTCCACCAGGATGCGATTGCTGAGCTCCCCCAACCGGCTGCTGGCATCCTGCCAGCGGCTCACCTCCTGCCAGGCGCCGAGCTTGGCGTAGAGGCCGATGCTCACCACCGCCAGCACCAGCACACCGGGGATCCAGATCAGGCTCTTGCCGCCACGGGCGGTCTGCTCCACGTCGGGAATGTCGTCCAGGAGGCTGCGCTGCAGCTCCACCAGGGATTCCGGCTCCTCCGCCAGTATCCCCTGCTCCCGCTCCTCCCCTATCTCCAGCAGGCGCTGGCGATAGAGCTGCTTGTTGAGGGCCGAGCGACTGATGCTCTGCCGGCCCTCGCCGCGCCACAGCGGCACGATCAGCGCCAGGCTCGCCAGCACCAGCAGGGCCGCACCCAGTATCCAGAATGGGGTCATGGTTTATCTTCCTCTTTGAGCAGGGCGGACAGCCTGGCCTGCTCTTCTGCACTCAGGGTGCCTTCAGGCTGTTGCAAGGGAGCAGGGGCATGGCGGCGGCTTCGCACCACCACGGTGGCGACGCCAATCACGATGACCAGCAAGGGGCCAAGCCAGAGGATCAGGGTCGAGGCCATCAGGGGGGGATCATAGAGAATGAAGTTGCCGTAGCGGGCCACCATGTAGTCCACCACTTCCTGCTTCTCCTTGCCCTCGCGCACCATCTGGTAGGTCTTGTCCCGCAGATCCTTGGCAAGCCCGGCGTTGGAATCCGCGATGTCCTGGTTCTGGCACTTGGGGCAGCGCAGCTCCTTAGTCAGCTCGCGAAAGGTCTGCTCCTGGGCGTCGCTCTCGAAGGTGTAGACATCGATGGCGGCGCGGGCCTGTCCGGCGCAGACGAGACCGGCCAGCAGCAACAGGGATGCAATCAGTGTTTTCATCGGGGAGGCCTCACTTCATGGCATCGAAGATGGGTTTGAGGGTCGACGCCCAAACGTCTGGGTTGATGTCCCCCACGTGGCGATAGCGGATGATGCCCTGGCTGTCGATGAAGAAGGTCTCGGGCGCGCCATAGACACCGAGATCCAGCCCCAGCATGCCGTCCGGATCGTAGAGGTTGACCTGGTAGGGATTGCCAAGCTCCGCCAGCCACTTGATGGCCTTGTCACGCTCATCCTTGTAGTTCATGCCGACGATGTAGATCCCCTGCCCCGCCAGCTCCTTGAGGTAGGTGTGTTCTCCGTAACAGGTCGGGCACCAGGTGGCCCAGACGTTGAGCAGCATGGGGCGCCCCTTGAGGATGCTCCTGTCGTGCTGCTTGCCCAGGTCATAGATGTCCTGCAGGGTGAACACGGGCACCTCCTTGTCCACCATCACGGATTCGAGCTTGGTGGGATCGGAGTAGAGCCCCTTGAACAGAAACACGGCCCCCATCAGGAAGATGATGAAGGGCAGCAGATAGAGCCAGGTCTTCTTGCTCATGCCTTGGCCTCCTCGTCACGACGTCCGAAGCGGTAGCGCTTGTCCAGCATGGCCAGCACGCCGCCGAGGGCCATGAAGACGCCGCCGAACCAGATCCAGCGCACGAAGGGCTTGTAGTAGATCCGTACCGCCCAGGCGCCGTTGTCGAGCTGCTCGCCGAGCGCCGCATAGAGATCCCGGGTAACCCCCGCATCGATGGCCGCCTCGGTCATCGGCATGCGGCTCACGGTGTACATCCGCTTCTCGGGTTTGAGCAGGGCAACCTGCTTGCCATCCCGGTGCACTTCCAGCACGCCCTTGAAACCGTCGTAGTTGGGGCCGTTCTTCTCCTTGATCCCGGTGAAGACGAACTCGTAATCGGCGAACTGGACGCGATCACCGGCCTGCATCCGCAGGTCCTTCTCGATGCTGTAGTTCTGGGTGCAGGCGATGCCGATGATGCTGACCGCGAGCCCCACGTGCCCCAGGATCATGGCCCAGTGGCTGTTGCCAAGCTTGCGCACGCCGGTGGCAAAACCGTGTTTGTGGGTAGCCCGCGCCCAGGTCTCCTGCACGCTGGTGACGATGATCCAGACGCCAAGCCCGATACCGAGCGCAGCCCAGGGTTTGAACGCCTCGGCAAAGAGTTTGGGCAACAGCAGAGCCGCGGCCAGGCTCAGCACCAGGGCGAGCATCACCTTGCCCTTGAGCTCACCGAGATCCTGGCGGCGCCAGCGGAACAGGGGGCCCACCCCCAGCAGCAGGGCGAAGGGGATGATGAGCCAGCTGTAGATGTGGTTGAAGAAGGGGGTGCCGATGGAGATGCTGCCAAGCCCCAGCTCCTTGTGCACCAGGGGCAGCAGGGTACCGAGCAGCACGGTGAGCAGGCCCGCCACCAGCAGGATGTTGTTGCCAAGGAGCAGGGTCTCGCGGCTCCACAGCTCATGCTTGCCGTGGCTCTTCACCTGGGAACCCTTGAAGGCGAACAGCAATAGGGAGCTGCCTATCACCGCCAGCAGGAAGCCCAGGATGAACAGACCCCGGGTCGGGTCCGAGGCAAACGCATGGACCGACACCAGCACGCCGGAACGCACCAGGAAGGTGCCGAGCAGGCTCAGGGAGAAGGCCGAGAGCGCCAGCAGCACGGTCCAGGCCTTGAAGGTGGCGCGCTTCTCGCTCACCGCGAGGGAGTGGAGCAGGGCCGTGCCCGCCAGCCAGGGCATGAAGGAGGCGTTTTCCACCGGGTCCCAGAACCACCAGCCGCCCCAGCCGAGTTCGTAATAGGCCCACCAGGAACCGAGCACGATGCCCAGCGTCAGGAAGACCCAGGCCGCCATGGTCCAGGGACGGGACCAGCGCGCCCAGGTGGCGTCCAGACGCCCCGTCATCAGGGAGGCGATGGCGAAGGCGAAGGCCACCGAGAAGCCCACGTAGCCCATGTAGAGCATGGGGGGGTGGAAGATGAGACCGGGATCCTGCAGCAGCGGATTGAGATCCCGCCCGTCCACCGGGAAATACGGCAGGGTGCGGGTGAAAGGATCCGAGGTGAACAGCACGAAGGCGGTGAAGCCCACCGAGATAAGGCCGAGCACCCCGAGTACCCGCGCCACTGCATCGAGCGGCAGGCGGCGGCTGAAGAGGGCTACCGCCGCCGTCCAGCCTCCCAGGGTCAGCACCCAGAGCAGCAGCGAGCCTTCATGGGCTCCCCACACCGCCGAGATGCGGTATTGCAGGGGCAGCAGGCTGTTGGAGTTGGTGGCCACGTACTGCACGGTGAAGTCGTTGTCGATAAAGGCCCAGGTGAGGCAGAGAAACGACAGCAGCAGCAGCAGAAACTGGCTGTAGGCGAGCGGGCGGGCTGCCGACATCATGCCAAGACGACCGAGATGGGCCCCGATCAGCGGGTAACTGCCCAGCAGCAGGGCGGTGGCGAAGGCCAGGATCAGTGAGAACTGCCCTAATTCCGGGATCATTGACTATTCCCTCTCGATTGCACGGAGAAACCTGCCGATTTGGCGGTATAAAGAAGTGAATTCTTGGCGCATACCGGCATCATTGCTTGGCTCCCTGCAACTGCGCCTCTGTGTATTCGGGCTTGAAGTGCATGCCGTTGGTGGCGTCGGCCACTTCCGGCGGCATGTAGTTCTCGTCGTGCTTGGCCAGCACCTCGAAGGCGGCGACCGTGGTGGCATCCTTGAGGGTGCCTTGAGCGACAATGCCCTGCCCCTCGCGGAACAGGTCCGGCAGGATACCGTCAAACTCCACCGTCACCAGATGGCCGCCGTTGTCCACCAGCTTGAAGGCTACCTTGAGGCTCTGGGGATCCCGCACCACAGACCCCGGCACCACCAGGCCACCGATGCGCAGGCGCTGCCCCTCCTCGGGCTTGATCTTCTCCGGCCCCTTCCCTTCCACCAGCTCGCTCGGGGTGTAGAAGAGGTCGATGTTCTGGCTCAGGGCATAGAGCACCAGGCCAGTCACGCTGGCAAGGCCCAGGCTGATGGCCAGGATGATGGTGAGGCGTTTCTTGCGGCGCGGGTTCATAGGGTGTTCTCCATCTGCTGGGCCGCCTTGCGGCGTGCCTCCCGAGCCTGCTTGTTGCGCAGTTCGCCGAGCAGGCTGCGGGTCTTCAACCGGGTGGAAATGACGATGCCGACCAGGCAGAGCAGGGTCAGACCGAAGGAGAGCCAGACGTAGAAGGCATAGCCTCCCATGGCCATGAAATCACTGAACGAGGCAAAGTGCATGCTTACTTCTCCTGCCTGGCGATGTCGGCGACCCAGGGGCGGTGCCACTCCCGCATCAGCAGCTCATTGCGAAAACGCATCAGGGTCAGGGCACCGAGAAACGCGGCGAACGCCAGGATCATGATGAGCAGCGGCCACAGCATCTCGGGGGAGATGGAGGGCTTGTCAAACTTGGTGATGGTGGCCCCCTGGTGCAGGGTGTTCCACCACTCCACCGAGTAGTGGATGATGGGCAGGTTGATCACCCCGACCAGCGCCAGGATGCCGGCGGCGCGGCCCGCCACCACCTTGTCGCTGAAGGCGTTGTAGAGGGCGATGACACCCAGATAGAGGAACAGCAGGATGAGCTCGGAGGTGAGCCGGGCATCCCACACCCACCAGGTGCCCCACATGGGTTTGCCCCAGGCGGCGCCGGTAAAGAGGGCAATGAAGGTGAAGACGGCCCCCACCGGGGCGATGGCCGCCACCGTCATGTCTGCCATGCGCAGTTGCCACACCAGGCCAATGAAGGCGGCCACCGCCATGGTGGAGTAGGCGCCCATGGAGAGGATGGCGGAGGGCACATGGATATAGATGATCCTGAAAGAGTCGCCCTGCTGGTAATCGGCGGGTGCGAAAGCCAGCCCCCAGACGGTGCCGATGATGAAGGCGAGCAGGCTTGTCACGGCAAACCAGGGCAGCAGGGTGCCGGCCAGCCCATAGGCGCGCTCGGGTTTGGCATAAGGGTGCAACCATTTCCACATAGCTCACGAAACCTTTCAGTTATTAATTTTTAAGTGGCGAGGGCTACCATACCCATGGGGGAAAAACATCATATCCCCCGAAAGCAATAAGCAGCCATCCCCTTGATCTATCTCAACTATCTCGCCCCTAACAAGGCTTCAAACGAAAATCTTTTCACCAAATCAATCAGTTGACACTCACCCGCAGCGCCGCCGAGATGGCCAGGGGTGTCAGGGTCAATGCCCCCACCAGCATGGCCCCCAGGATGGCGAGCTGACCCCCGTAGGGCAACCCCATGCTCGCCGCGTCGATGGCGGACGTGGCGAAGATAAGCACCGGAATATAGAGCGGCAGCAACAACAGGCTGAGCAGCACGCCCCCCTTGCGCAGCCCTGCGGTCAGCGCCACTCCGACCGCCCCGAGCAGGCTCAGCACCGGTGTACCGAGCGCCAGGGTGGCCACCACGGCCAGATAGGTCTTCAGCTCCAGGGAGAGCAGGATGGCGAGCAAGGGGGAGACCAGCAACAGCGGCAGACCGGTCAGCAACCAGTGAGCGATCACTTTGGCCAGGGCCAGCAACCCCAGGGGATGGGGCATCAGCATCATCTGCTCCAGGGCGCCGTCACTGAAGTCGTCACGAAACAGCCGCTCCAGGGAGAGCATGGCCGCCAGCAGGGCCGCCACCCAGATGATGCCGGGAGCGATGCGGGCCAGCAACTGGGGCTCGGGCCCGATCCCCAATGGAAACAGGGTGATGACGATGAGGAAGAACCAGAGCGGGTTGAAGATGTCGGCGCGCTGGCGCAGGGCCATCAGCAACTCGCGGTGAATAAGGTGTATGACGGCGTGCAGCATGGGCTACTCCTGCAACAGCGAGGTCAGGGAGAGGGTCTTGAGCCGCCCCTGCATCAGGGTCAGATCCTGGTGGGTCGTAAGGACCACCATGCCCCCCCTGTCCGCGTGGGCGAGGAACAACTGCTCCAGCACCCTGACCCCCTGCTTGTCGATGGCGGTGAAGGGCTCGTCCAGGATCCAGAGCGCCGGTCGCTCGCTCAGCCACAGCCTGGCCAACGCCACCCGTCGCTGCTGCCCGGCGGAGAGCTGTCCCGCGGGATAGTCTTCGAAACCGGCGAGGCCGACCTGGGCCAGCACCCGCCAGAGATCCACGCCGTCCCCGGCAGGGCAATGAAGCTTCTGGTAGAAGGAGAGATTCTCAAGGGGGGTCAGGGTCGCCTTGACGCCGGGCTGATGGCCCAGGTAAAGCAGGCTGGCGTGGTATTCATCCCGGCAATGGCGGATATTCTCCCCATTCCAGCACACCTCGCCAGCAAAGGGCTGGGAGAGGCCGGTGAGCAGGCGCAACAGGCTGGTCTTGCCCACCCCGTTGGGACCCTCAATCTGCATCAAATCCCCGGCACGCACCGCGAAGGAGAGATGTTCAAACAGGGTGCGATCTTCACGCACGCAGCTCAGATTGTTCGCTTGAAGCAGCATGGGGATGTAATCGTTGAAAATGAGGCTGCCTGCATCTTAACACAGGATCCGGAGGCGTCTTTTCAAAGATGCCAATAATCAACAGGATTTGTGGGGAAGATCGCGCCCCCACCAAAGAGATTGATGCCAAAGGATTATCCACTGTCCCGGCATCGAGAAAGAGGTGGCCACGGGTCGAACAGAAAGCGGGGAGGCACCGGCCTCCCCGCGACACATCCGTCAGCTGCGTCCCTTTCGCAAGGAAATAAGCAGCTCCGCTTCCGCCTGGGGCAACTCGCACTCGCTCATCACCTCGTCCAGATCGGCACCAAGCTCCACCATCTTGGCGGCGCGGCTGTAGAGGCGGCGCTCCGGATCCTGCAACGTCAGCTCCTGCTGGCTGTCGTGGATCTTCTGCATGGCCCCTTCTGCGGCTTGCAGACGCTGACCCATGCCGATGGCGCCCGTGTGCAGCTCCATCATCTGCTTGCGCAGACTCTCGAGCTGCCCCTGCAGCGCTTCCACCCTGGCCTCGGACTCTCGCTGGCGACGACGGTGCCCCAGGATCCCGTAAAGGGCCAGCACCAGTGCGAGCAAGGACAACCCCAAGGCTGCAAATTCAATCATCAAACCATCACCTTACCGTCACAGGGAGGCGGACAGGTGCCATCGCCCCCGTCCGCACGTTCCCGTCCCTGTTACAGGGAACCAATGTCTTCCCACTCTTCGTCGGAGAGCAGCTTGTTGAGATCCACCAGGATCAGCAGTTGGCCGTCACGGTTGCTGACGCCCTGGATGAACTTGGCGCTCTCCTCGGTGCCCACCGCCGGGGCGGCATCGATCTCGGAGGAGCGCAGATAGACCACCTCGGCCACGCTGTCCACCATGATGCCGATCACCTGCTTCTCCGCCTCGATGATGACGATGCGGGAGTTCTCGCTCACGTCCCCGGCCGGCAGGCCGAAACGGGAGCGGGTATCGATGACGGTCACCACGTTGCCACGCAGGTTGATGATACCCAGCACGTAGTCAGGTGCACCCGGGACCGGAGCGATCTCGGTGTAGCGCAACACTTCCTGAACCTGCATCACGTTGATGCCATAGGTCTCGTTTTCCAACTGGAAGGTCACCCACTGCAGCACTTCGTCTTCGGCCAGATTCTGTGCAATATTGCGCTTCTCTGTCATCTTCTTGATCCTTGTATGAACCCGTCAACGGGTAAAATTAGCAATAAAACCATGGCGATGCCGATGTTGTCAGCGGCCTTCGATGTTCACGCCCCGGCCAAGCAGCAGCAAGAGCTCCCTGACGTGCAGCAGGGCACACATCTTCTCCTTG
Source organism: Aeromonas sp. PrichA-15 (assembly GCF_017939245.1). NCBI lineage: Bacteria > Pseudomonadati > Pseudomonadota > Gammaproteobacteria > Aeromonadales > Aeromonadaceae > Aeromonas > Aeromonas sp. PrichA-15. The sequence continues at coordinate 9,643 of NZ_JAGKRH010000078.1, forward strand.
ACCATGCCGGCCAACCAGGGGCGCTTGCCCTCCTGATGGCGCCACTTCACCTGGTCCCGGTGCAGCAGTTCTGTGCCCTTCAACTGGTGACAGGCCAATCCCCAGGGTGATTCTCCCAGCATAATCAGATATTTGTAATCGTCCATCTCCAGATGCTGGCCCGGCATGACCCACTGGGCCGTGTCCACCACGTTCATCTTCTGCTCGCGGGAGGTCATGATCCCCTTGTACCAGCCCGGCTGGCCGAAGAGAGAGGTCACCTCCCCCAGTTGATGGATGCCCCCCAACTCGGTCAGAGGCACCGCAAACGTCACCCCGGCCACGTCGAAGAAGAGCGCCTGAAAATCGTTGCCGGTATCCAGGTTCTCCCAGGTCGACGGTGCGGGCGCCGCCTCGAGGACGGGCGCGGGTTCTGCCACCACGAGGGCGACGGGCTCGACCTCCTCCACCACGGCTTCCACCACCGGCTCTGCCAGAGCGACCAGAGGCTCACTGTCAACCACCTCCGCCTCGAGCTGGAATGGCTCGACATGCACCTCTTCGTGGCTCAGGGCATCCATCTCGAACTGGACCTGTCCCACCTGGGCAAGCAGCTCGCTCAGCTGGGCCAGTCGGGTATCGGCTTCAAGATAGGGGGTGCCAGCCACCTCCGGCACGGCGACGGTCTGACGTTGCAACGCAGGGGTCGGTGCTTCGTCTTCGGGATCTTCCCGCAGCAGGGCATCGTCCAGCAGCAGGGAGTGGAAATAGTCGTCCATGGCCCGAACCTGGGTGGTCTCTCTCACGGCATCACCTCCTGGGTCCGTTGACGCTCCAGCGCGTCGAGATGGTTGAGCAGGGTCTCATAGGCATAGGTGCCCCGGCTGCCCGGTGCATAGATGGAGGGAGGAATGTGCACCAGACTGGCATCCCTGAATTTGGTGTCGATGGGAATGACCGCATTCCACACCGCCTCCCCATACTGCTCCTTGATGGACTGCAATGTCATCAGGGAGGCGCGGGTACGCTTGTCAAACATGGTCGGAATGATGGTGTAGCGGAACTTCTCCCGCTTGGAGCGCTGCATGATCTCGAAGGTCTTCATCATCCGCTCCAGCCCCTTGAGGGCCAGGAATTCGGTCTGTACCGGCACCAGGATGCGATCGCAGGCCGCCAGCGCGTTCACCATCATGACCCCCAGCACCGGCGGGCAGTCGATGAGCACGTAGTCGAACTGATCCTGCACCCGCAGCAGAGCGCGCTTGAGCACCAGCCCCATCCCTTCCCGGTTGCCCATCACCCGATCCAGCGTGGCCAGGGTAATCGAGGCGGGCAGCAGGCTGATGTTCTCGAATCGGGTCTTGAGGGTCATCCGGTTGACCAGCTCGGCGCTGGGTTTGGCCGCCTGGAACAACTCGTACAGGGTGCCTTCCAGCCTGTCCGAGTCGAAATCGAGATAGGAGGTCAGGGAGGCGTGGGGGTCGGTGTCGATCAGCAGTACCCGCTGGCCACGCTGGGCCAGAATGCCCGCCAGGGAGACGACCGTGGTGGTTTTACCGACTCCACCTTTCTGATTGGCAACCGTCCAAACAATCACTATATCAATCCTGCCTTGTTGTTATGCGTATGCCCCCACCGGGCAGCGCGATCACCCTGATCTTTTCACTGTCGACACTCTGCGGTGCGTCCTGCACCGGTGCCACCGTCAGCGGTTTGACGGGGGCTGGCGGCACCCAGGCGAACCTGGATATGGCGACCACCACCTTGCGATTCTGTAATCGTCCCTGCTCGGTGCCATTGTCGACGAAGGGGGAAAACTCTCCGTACGCCTCGTAGGCGAGCCGACCGGGAGCCACCCCTTTGCCCACCAGGGCATTGAGCACTGCCTCGGCGCGGGCCGCTGACAATGTCCAGTTGGAGCGGAAAATTTCGTTGTTTATCGGTTGGTTATCCGTGTAGCCCCGCACCCTGACATAGTTATCGACCGGTTTGAGAATACCTGAAAGCGTATCGAGCACAGGGGCGGCATTGTTACCCAGAAAAGCGCTGCCACTGTTGAACAGGAGACCTGAACTCAACTCCACCGTCAGCCAGTTGTCATCCTGCGCAAGCTTCACCACCCCCGCATCGACCAGGGCGCCCATGGACTCCTGGATCTGCATGTCGATCTGCGCAAGAGCCGTGCCATCTTGCGAGACGGGCGTACCCGTGATGGGGGCCCGCGAAGGGGACGCAGAGGCCTGGCTCTCCAGCAGGCTGGGGGCGGCCGACACCGGGTTGTCCAGCAAGGAATTGCCCCGTCCTTCCAGCAGGCCATCGCTGCGCGGCGCCTGGTTGAAGGCCTGGGTCATGCCCTCGATGACGGCGCGGTACTCCTCCTTGTTGACGATGGCAACGGAGTAGAGCACCACGAAAAGGGCGAAGATGAGCGTCATGTAATCGGCATAGGAGACCAGCCAGCGATCGAGATGCTCTCGCCCTTGCAGGTGCAAACGATAGCGCTTGCGCATGGCTACTCCCCTTTCAGATAAGCCCGTAACCGCCTTTCAACCTGCGGGCCGTTCTCCCCGTGGGCGATGGCCAGAAGCCCCTCCAGGGTCATCTCCTGATAGAGGCCGTAATGGTAGTGGAAGGCGCGCAACCGATTCGCAATCGGCAGATAGAGCAAGTTGGCAAAGCCCACCCCGTAGATGGTGGCGACGAAGGCCACGGCAATGCCCGCCCCCAGGGTGCCTGGCTCCTCCAGATGAAACATGGCCTGGATGAGGCCAATCACGGCCCCGATGATGCCGATGGTGGGGCTGTACCCCCCCATGGACTCGAACACCCTGGCCGAGTGCTCGTTGCGCTCCTGCTCGATGTCGATGTCCGCCTCCAGCAAGCTGCGGATATCCTCGATGGAGACGCCATCCACAATCATGGAAAGCCCCTGGCGGGTGAAGGGATCGGGCTCGGCCTCGGCCTGGTTTTCCAGCGCCAGCAAGCCTTGCTGGCGGGCGAACTGGGCCCACGCTTTCAGGCGTTCGGCCTGCTCCGCAAGATCCAGCTGCGGCGGAAACAGCATCCAGGTTGCCTGCCTCAGGGCACTGAGCAGGTACCTGCGGGGAGTCTGCAAGATCACCGCCCCCCAGGTTCCCCCGACGACGATGACAAAGGCCGGGCCATCCAGCAGGGTCAGCAGGCTCCCGCCATGCCACCACTGGGCGATGGCGACGGCCCCCAGCGCCAGCACCAGGCCGAGCATGCCCATGGTCAGCGACCCAACTCGACCAGAATGCGCTGGGCCACCCGATCCAGCGGCAGGGATTCGCTTGCTATGCCCGCCTTGGCAACGGCCTGGGGCATGCCATAGACCACGCAGGAGGCTTCATCCTGCGCCCAGATGGTCGCCCCCTGCTCCTTGAGCAGACGGGCACCGTCGCGGCCATCCGCGCCCATGCCGGTCAGGACGATGGCCAGCACCTTGTCGCCATAGGTCTTGGCGGCGGAGGCGAAGGTAATGTCCACGCAGGGTTTGTAGTTGACCTTGTCATTGCCATCGATGATGCGAAGACGGGCACCGGGCCCGCGCCCTTCCAGCAACATCTGCTTGCCACCGGGGGCAAGATAGGCCTGACCCGGCTTGAGCACGTCGCCATCCTGCGCCTCCTTGACCCCTATCTGGCACAGCCCGTTGAGGCGGGCGGCAAAGGCAGCGGTGAAGGTGGCCGGCATGTGCTGGATCAGCAGGATGGGATGAGGGAAATCTCCCGGCAGCTTGGTCAGCACGTTCTGCAGTGCCACCGGCCCGCCGGTGGAGGTACCGATGGCAACCAGCTGGTAACTCTTGCCACTGCGCTTGAACGCGGCGGGAGCCGCCGCTGCCCGCGCAGGCTCGGGCTGGCGTTCGGCCAAGGGACGATTCAGGGCCCCCGTGACGGCGGGCCGGACGGCAGGCTCGGGGGCTCGGGGCCGGGTGGCCATCAGGAAGCGTTTGCGGGCGATCTCCTTGACCCGCTGCTGCAGCAGGTTGACGGCTTCGTCCTTGTCGCGGGCGATGTCTGCAAACTTCTTGGGCAGAAAATCGAGGGCGCCCGCATCCAGCGCATCCAGGGTTGCCTTGGCTCCCTCGTGGGTCAGGGAGGAGAACATCAGGATGGGGGTCGGACACTTGGCCATGATCTCGCGCACGGCGCTGATGCCGTCGAGCACCGGCATTTCAATGTCCATGGTAATGACGTCTGGCCGCAACTGCTGCGCCTTGTCTACCGCCTCCCGCCCGTTCTGGGCCGTGTCGATCACCGTCATCAGGGGATCCTGATTGATGATCTCGCTGACCCGACGGCGGAAGAAACTCGAATCGTCGACCACTAATACCTTGACTGCCATTGTTATTCTTTTAACTCCTTGAGCCTGGCGCTCAGTGGCGACGGGCATAGGCCTTAAGCAGGCTGGGCACATCCAGAATGAGGGCGATGCCGCCGTCGCTGGTAATGGTAGCGCCGGCCATGCCGGGGGTACCTTGCAGCAGGTTGTCCAGGGGCTTTATCACCACCTCTTCCTGACCGATGAGGTTGTCTACCACGAAGCCGACCTGCTGGGTGCCGATCTGGACGATGACCACGTGGCCCTGGTCCTGGCGGGCCGTCTTGCCGGCACCGCGTACCAGCCACTTGTGCAGGTAGAACAGCGGAATCGCCTTGTCACGGACGATGATGGTGAGCTGGCCATCCACCACGTTGGCCTTTTTCAGATCCAGGTGGAAAATTTCATTCACGCAACCGAGGGGCAGGGCGAAGGTCTGTTGACCCACCTCCACCATCAGGGTCGGCAGAATGGCCAGGGTCAGGGGAACCTTGATCTCGAGACGGGTGCCCTTGCCCCAGGTGGAATCGATGTGCACCGAGCCATTGAGGCTGACGATGCTGGTCTTCACCACGTCCATGCCCACTCCACGGCCGGAGATGTCGGAGATCTCCGACTTGGTGGAGAAGCCGGGGGCGAAGATCAGGTTGTAGGCATCGTTGTCGCTCATGCGCGCTGCGCTGTCAGCATCGAGCACGCCACGGCTGATGGCGATCGACTTGAGCTTCTCCGGGTCCATCCCTGCGCCGTCATCCTCGATGCAGAGCAGAATGTGGTCCCCTTGCTGGGAGGCGCTCAGGGTGATGGTACCCTGACGGGGTTTGCCCGCTTTCTCGCGCACGTCCGGCATCTCGACGCCATGGTCGCAGGAGTTGCGCACCAGGTGAACCAGGGGGTCGGCCAGGGCCTCCACCAGGTTCTTGTCCAGATCCGTGTCCTCACCCACCATCACCAGCTCGATCTCCTTCTTGAGGGTACGAGCCAGGTCGCGCACCACACGCGGGAAGCGGCCGAATACTTTCTTGATAGGCTGCATGCGGGTCTTCATGACCGCGCCCTGCAGATCGGCGGTCACGACGTCGAGGTTCGCGACAGCCTTGGACATCTCTTCGTCATTGCTGGCGATGCCGAGGCTCACCAGGCGGTTTCTCACCAGCACCAGTTCGCCCACCATGTTCATGATGACGTCCAGGGTCTTGGTATCCACCCGCACCGTGGTATCGCTCTGTACCGCGCTGCTCTCGGCGGGAGCGGCCTGCTTGGCAGGGGCGGCCTTGGCTGGCGCTGGGGGCTCTGCCGGTGCGGGTTTGGCGGCCACTGGCGCCTTGGGCTGCGTCACCGGGGCTGCGGGGGCAGCGGGTGCCGGAGCCTTGGGTTCGGGAGCGGGCGTAGGAGCAGATGCCAGACTGTGCTGGGGCCCCTGCCCACGGCCGTGCAGTTCATCCAGCAGGCGCTCGAACTCATCGTCGTCGATGAGCTCGTCCACCTCTTTCTGGACCGACTGCAGGGGGGCCAGATCGGGGGCACCACCGTGCTGGCCCTGACCATGGAGCTGGTCGAGCAGGGCTTCGAATTCGTCGTCTGTGATGTCACCTGAACCGCTCAGCACGGGGGCGGCAGAGACCGTCGGCGCTTTGCCGACACCGTGCAGCTCATCGAGCAGGCGTTCAAATTCGTCGGCGGAGATCTCGTCGATGGAGCCACCGCCATTGACGGCGACAGGCGCCACCTCGGCGATGACCTCGGGTTCTGGTTCGGGCTCAGGCTCGGGTGCTGGCTGGGCCGCCACGCTGGCGGTACGCAGCTGCTCCTGCCCTTCCGGCTTGCACAGCTCGTGCAGATCGTGCAGCAGATCGGGAGAAGCGGGGCTTATCTCTTCGCGGTTCTGGACCTGGGCAAACATGACGTTGATGGCATCCAGCGCCTGCAAGATGACATCCATCAGCTCGGCACTGAGGGTCCGCTTGCCGTTGCGCAGCATGTCGAACAGGTTCTCGGCACCGTGACAGACATCCACCAGTTCGGTGAGGGAGAGGAAGCCCGCTCCCCCCTTGACGGTGTGGAAGCCGCGGAAGATGGCGTTCAACAGGTTCTTGTCATCGGGCCGCTTTTCCAAGTCGACCAGTTGTTCAGACAACTGTTCCAATATTTCTGATGCTTCGACCAAAAAGTCTTGCAGTATGTCTTCATCAACTTCGAAGGCCATGCGTCACTCCATTAGAATCCCAGGCTAGACAGCAGATCGTCCACATCATCTTGACCATTGACCACATCTGAGCGGGTCTGCGGGTTCATGATGGGGCCTTCCGCCTCGATGCCGCTCGCTGGCAGGCTACGTGCCGAATTGTCGCTAACGCCCTCACCGAACATGGTCAGCATCTCTATCAACTTCGTTTCAACTTCCTGCACCAGTTTGATCACCTTGCGGATCATCTGACCGGTCAGGTCCTGGAAATCCTGAGCCATCAGAATTTCCGTCAGCAGTTGTCGTAACTTATCGGCATCCGTCTCAGAAGCCTTAATAAAATCATTCAGTTGATGGCACAGCGCCTTGAATTGACCCAGCTCGAGATCCCGGCTCATCAGGGCATTCCAGTTGGGCATGACCAGCTGAATGTTGTCGTTGAGTCGATCGGCGATGGGAAGGCTTGCCTCGACCGCATCCATGGTGCGATTGGCCGCCTTGTCCGTCATGTCGATGACATAGCTCAGACGCTCCCGGGCATCCGGGATCTCATGGGTGGCCAGGTCGGGGATCCTGGGATCCAGGCGAAAATCCTGCAATGAGTTGTGCAATTGGCGGGTCAGCTGCCCCACCTTGTCAAACAGGGCCGCCGCATTGGGGGCGCACACATCGGCGAGGATGGTATCGGCCTGTTCAAACTCTTCCCGCTCCAGGTGGGCAACCAGCATCCTTGCCTGGTCAAGCGAGATCATGGCACTCGTTTTGGCCTTCATCCCTGCCGCTCCTTAGCCGATACGTTCAAAGATTTTGTCGAGCTTCTCTTTGAGGGTGGCAGCGGTGAACGGCTTGACGATATAGCCATTGACCCCGGCCTGGGCGGCTTCGATGATCTGCTCGCGTTTGGCTTCGGCAGTCACCATCAGAACCGGCAGGTGCTTGAGCTTGTCGTCGAGGCGAATCGCCTTGAGCAGGTCGATGCCCTGCATGCCGGGCATGTTCCAGTCGGTGACCACGAACTGGAAGTCGCCATTTTTCAGCATCGGCAACGCCGTGTTGCCATCGTCTGCTTCATGGGTATTGTTGTATCCCAGGTCACGCAGCAAGTTCTTGATAATCCGGCGCATCGTTGAAAAGTCATCGACGATGAGGATTTTCATGTTCTTGTCCAAAGTTCCTCCTAAATAGCCGCCAAGACGGCTCACTTACATGATGCAGATCGCAGGTTTTATGGTGCGGATTATGCCTTAGAGTTGTGCTCCAGTGTAGCCAGTACAACCACTTATAAATTCCAATCTCGCAAACGGGCGCGCAGCCTGTGCATGGCCTGACTATGAATCTGGCTCACCCGAGACTCACTCACACTCAATACTTCACCGATCTCGCGCAGATTCAGCTCTTCATCGTAATAAAGGGAGAGCACCAGCGCCTCCCGCTCCGGCAGGCGGGCGATGTGCTCGGCCAGAGCCCCCTGGAAGCGTTCGGCCGCCAGATCGTCGAATCCTCCCTGACCGTTGCCGTCATCGGGATGACCGATGACATCTTCACTGACGCCCAGATCCTCAATGCCGATGATCTTGCCGCAGGAGACATCCTGCAGCATGGCATGGTACTCCCCGAGGGACACCCCCATATTGGCGGCCACCTCGGTGTCTCTGGCATCCCGGCCATGGGCCTGCTCCACGTTCTCGATCGCTTCTGCGATGGCACGGCTGTTGCGGTGCACCGAGCGGGGCACCCAGTCCCCACGGCGGATCTCGTCGAGCATGGCACCACGGATGCGGATGCCGGCATAGGTTTCAAAGCTGGCGCCCTTGCTGCCGTCAAAGTTGCGGGAAGCTTCGAGCAGCCCAATCATACCTGCCTGGATCAGGTCATCCAGCAAGACACTGCTTGGCAGGCGAGCCAATAAATGCTGGGCAATCCGCTTGACCAGCGGAGCGTGTCGCTCGACCAGCACGTAGGAATCCTGATGACGCAAGTATGCTTGGGCTTTATTCACGGGAGTCTTCCTGTGTTATGACCGGCTTTTGCAACAAGTTTTCCAGGAAAAATTCGAGGTGGCCGCCCGGCTGATTCGGGATGGGCCAGCTCGCCGCCTTGTTCGCCAGGGCACGAAATACCAGGGCGGCAGGGGATTTTGGAAACGCCTCAACTATCAGTTTCTGCTTGCGCACCGCGGCCCGCAGGTTGGTGTCGTAAGGCACGCAGGCCACCAGCTCCAGGGAGGTATCCAGGAAGCGGTCGGTGACCCGGGTCAGCTTGGCGAACAGCTCCTGCCCCTCGCGCAGGGAGCGGACCATGTTGGCCACCACCTTGAAGCGGAACACACCGTGATCCTTGGAGAGGATCTTGATGAGCGCGTAGGCATCCGTGATGGAGGTGGGTTCATCGCACACCACCACCATGATGTCCTGGGCGGCGCGGGTGAAGCTCAGCACCATGTCGGAAATCCCCGCCGCCGTGTCCACCAGCAACACGTCCACCTGGGTCTTCATCTCGCTGAAGGCGCGGATGAGCTCGGCATGTTGTACCGGGGAGAGCTCGACCATGGACTGGGTACCCGAGGTGGCTGGCACTATCATCATGCCGTAGGGCCCCTCGACGATGATGTCATCCAGGGTGCATTCCCCCGCCAGCACATGGGAGAGGTTGCGATGCACCCTCAGCCCCAGCATGACGTCGACGTTGGCCAGGCCAAGGTCGGCGTCCAGCACCAACACCCGCTTGCCCTGGGCGGCCATGGCTCCCGCCACGTTCAGGGTCACGTTGGTCTTGCCGACGCCCCCCTTGCCTCCGGACACGGCGATCACTTTCACTCGATTGTTTTGACGCATTTTGCGCAGACCACTCGCCTGATCCATATACATGTTACTCATAAAACTCCGAATCTTCGGATTCGCCAAAACCCGATCCCCAGAAATAGGGATCTTCTGCTTCCCGTTCCAGCGACCCCATGGCGGCACCGACCAGCAGCGCCGCGTTGGCAACTTGAATATCTTCCGGCACCCGTTGCCCGTCGGTGATGTAACTGATGGGCAGGGCGTTTTGAATGCACACGTTGATCACTTCACCCAGATTCAGGCTCTCGTCTAGCTTGGTCAGAATGCAGCCGGAGAGCGGAATGCGCCGGAAGTGATCCACCGCCTCCTGCATCACCCGTCGCTGGGAGGTGGCCGACATGACCAGATAACTGCGTATACGCACCTTGGCATTCTTCACCAGGGTGTCGAGCTGTTCGGTCAGGCGGATATCCCGCTGACCCACCCCGGCGGTGTCGATGAGCACCAGCCGGCGATGGCGGAACTGATAGAGGGCACTGGCCAGCTCTTCGGCGTCCCGCACCTGACGCACCGGGCAACCCATGATGCGACCATAGGTCTGCAGCTGTTCGTGGGCCCCGATCCGGTAGTTGTCCGTGGTAATGAGCGCCACCTGCTCGGCGCCATACTTCATGGCAAAGCGAGCCGCCAGCTTGGCGATGGTGGTGGTCTTGCCCACCCCGGTCGGTCCGAGCAGGGCCACCGCCCCTCCCTGACGCAGGATCTCGTCCTCGCTGATCTTGAGCTGGGCCGTCAGCACCTCGGCCAGCTGGGCCATGGCCTGATGGATCGGCATGTCTTCGGGGATGAGGCCCGCCAGCTGATCGGCGAAGGCGTCGTCAAACCCCATCTTCTTGAGCTCCTTGATGAGCAGGGCGCGCATGGGTTCGCGGCGTTCCACCTCCTGCCACATCAGGCCGGAGATCTGGTGCTCCAGCAGCTTGCGGATGCTGGCCATCTCCTTGCGCATCCCCTCCATCTCCTGATCTCGCTGGGCGGACTGGGCCTGGCGCGGGGCGGCGGCAGGACGGGCCTTGGGCTTGGCGGGCTCGGGAGCGGCGCCCCACTGGCCCTGTTCGGCCAGGGTTCTGGGAGCACTGGCCGCGCCCGCCAGTCCGGCGGACTGGGTGCCGGCAGCGCCATTGGCGGGCCAGGAGGCCGAGGCCGGCTGACCGTTGCCTCCGTTGCCAGACCATGATCCCGGTGCGGCATTGCCACCCGCCGGGTTGGCCGGATTGAGCTTCTGCTGGCGTGCCAGCAGGGCCGCCAGGGTATCGGCGTAGTATTCGTTCTGTTCCTTGGGTGGCGCCGACCTCGTCATCTGCTTGCCCGCAGACGAGATATTGACGCTCTCTTCATTCAACTGACGGCGAACCGGCGCGTCTTTGGGCCCCGGTACCTGGGATTGATAATCGACGGCCGCGACTATCTCCACCCCACCGGTGACCTTTTTGTTGGACATGATGACGGCATCGGGTCCGAGAGTCTCCTTGACCTCGGCCAGCGCCGTGCGCATGTCTTTGGCAAAAAACCGCTTAATCTTCACCCGTCATCTCCGCTAACTAGCCCTGTCCCACCGCACTGACGATGCGGATCTGCTTGTCGTCAGGCACTTCCTGATAGGACAGCACGCGTAATCCAGGAATGGCATTCTTGACAAATTTCGCCAGGGTATTGCGCAATATCCCCGATGTCAGAAGCACGGCCGGCTGGCCTTCCAGTTCTTGTCGTTGAGTGGCTTCCACCAGGGAGCGTTGCATCCGCTCCGCCAGTCCCGGTTCGATACCGGCGCCATCTCCCCCACCTGCTTGCAGGGATTGATGCAATATACGTTCCAGTTCTGGTGACAAGGTGATCACCGGCAGCTCGGGCTCGGGGCCGGCAATCTCCTGCACAATCAATCTACGCAGGGCGATCCGGCAGGCTGCGGTCAGCACTTCCGGGTCCGGGCTGCGGGGCGCATATTCCACGAGGGTCTGCAGGATAGTGCGCATATCGCGAATTGGCACGCCTTCATTGAGCAAATTCTGCAATACCTTCACCAGGTTGCCCATGCTGATCACCTCGGGAACCAGTCCTTCCACCAGCTTGCTCTGATGCTTCCCTATCATGTCAAGCAGTTGTTGCACCTCGTCATGACCCAGCAGCAGCGCCGCATGGTTGGAGAGGATCTGGCTCAGGTGGGTAGCCACCACGGTGGCCGCATCGACCACGGTGTAGCCAAGGGTCTGGGCCTGGGAGACCTGCTCCTTGGCGACCCAGACCGCCTCCAGCCCGAACGCCGGGTCCTGGGTGGCGATACCGTGGATCTGGCCGAACACCTGCCCCGGGTTGATGGCCATCTCCTTGTCGTGATAGACGGTGGCTTCCCCCGTACTCACGCCCATCAGGGTGATGCGGTACTGGTTGGGGGCAAGATCCAGATTGTCGCGAATGTGGACGGCAGGCACCAGAAAGCCCAGCTCCTGGGAGAGCTTCTTGCGCACCCCCTTGATCCGGTTGAGCAGCTCGCCCCCCTGATTCTTGTCCACCAGCGGGATCAGCTGATAACCCACCTCCAGGCCGATGATGTCCACCGGCATGACGTCGTCCCAGCTGAGATCCTTCTGCTCCACCGGGGCATCCCCCTGGGCCGGCATGAGTTCGCCGCTCGCCGCCTTCGCCTTGTTCTGCTTCTCGCGGCGCAGCAGCCACCAGGCGCCCGCCGCCGCCACCGCCCCCAGGCTCAGGAAAGCCAGGTGCGGCATGCCGGGCACGCTGCCCATCATCAGCAGGATGCCTGCGGAGATCACCAGCGCCTTGGGATTTTCGAACAGTTGGCCGAGTACCGCTGTTCCCATGTCTTGGTCGGTATTCTGACGGGTGACGATGATGGCCGCGGCAATGGAGAGCAGGAGCGAGGGGATCTGGGCGACCAGACCGTCACCGATGGCGAGCAGGGTATAGACCTGGGCCGCTTCGCCGAAGGTGAGCTGGTGCTGCATCATGCCGATGATGAAGCCGCCGATGATGTTGATGAAGAGGATCATGATGCCCGCGATGGCATCCCCCTTCACGAATTTGGAGGCACCGTCCATGGAGCCGTAGAAGTCCGCTTCCTGAGTCACGTCCTGACGGCGCTTCTTGGCCTCTTCCTGGTTGATGAGACCGGCGTTCAGATCCGCATCGATGGCCATCTGCTTGCCGGGCATGGCGTCAAGGGTGAAGCGGGCGCTCACCTCTGAGATCCGGCCCGCCCCCTTGGTGACCACCACGAAGTTGATGATCACCAGGATCATGAAGACGATGATGCCCACGGCATAGTTGCCGCCGATCACCACGTTGCCGAACGCCTCGATCACATGGCCTGCCGCCGCGCTGCCGTTGTGGCCTTCCAGCAACACCACCCGGGTGGAGGCGACGTTGAGGGCGAGCCGCAGCAGGGTGGCGATCAGCAAGACGGTGGGGAAGGCGGCAAATTCCAGGGGGCGGCGGGTATAGACCGCCACCAGCAGCACCACGATGGAGAGGGCGATGTTGAATGAGAAGAGGATATCCAGCATCAGGGGCGGAATGGGGAGTACCACCATCCCCAGAGAGGCCAATACCAGCAGCGGCGTCCCTACCCCTCTGCTGAGCAGCCACTTGTACTCTTTGAAACGGCCCAGTCCCGCTTTGAATCCCATCGTGCTTCTCAATGATAAACTGCCAATGACGGATTAAAGCAAATATCAAGCCAAGGATTCAATGCATTGATCTATATGGCTTTTATTTTAACGCTGTCAGAAGTCCGTCGTTGGCGTCACGGGGAATGGTGACAGGGGGAAGCTGCCTTCACCAAGCCGGCCAAAGGCCAGCCCAGGCCATGGGGCGAGGCGCCGCGCCTCGACAGGGAGATTGCGGCCTTGTTTTCGACACAAGGGAGAGATCGGATGGTGGGGACATCCCACCGCTTTATTTGCGAAACGCGGGGGCGCAAGGGAGAGAACCCGGGATCAGGCTGCCTCCACTGCGTTATTTGCGAAACTCGGGTGGAATGGGCAGATCCGTGGCGATGGGGGTCGGACGCCGGCCGCGGCCACGGCGGAACTTCTTGAGCTGATAGACATAGGCCAGCACCTGGGCGACGGCGGCGAAGAGCCCCTCCGGGATCTCCTGGCCAATCTCGGTGGCGTGGTAAAGGGCCCGGGTGAGCGGCGGGGAGGACATGACGGGGATGTCGTATTCGCGCCCGATCTCCCGGATCTTCATCGCCACCTCGTCGACCCCCTTGGCCAGTACCTTGGGCGCAGCCCCCGGCTTGCCCGCATCGTATTTGAGCGCCACCGAATAGTGGGTCGGGTTGGTGATGATCACATCGGCCTTGGGGACATCCCCCATCATGCGGCGCATGGCCATCTGCATCTGCAACTGGCGTATCCGCCCCTTGACCTCGGGCTTGCCTTCGCTGTCCTTGAACTCGTCCTTGATCTCCTGCTTGGTCATCTTGAGCTGGCGATTGTGGTTCCAGCTCTGGAACGGCACATCGATGGCGACAATAGGGATCAGGGCGCAGCAGAGGATGATCAGCATCCAGAGCAGCAGGTCCAGGGCATCGACGATGCCGCCGGGAAAGCCCTCAAGAGAGAGATTCAGCAGATGGTTGAACTGGCTTGATAGCATCCACCAGGCGAACAGACTAATAAACACCACTTTTGCGATGGATTTGACAAGTTCCACCAGAGATTGCACCCCAAACATCCTTTTGATGCCGCTCAGGGGGCTCAGCTTGCTCCACTTGGGCAGCATGGCCTCGGAGGAGAAGTTCATCCCGCCGAGCAGGGTGTTGCCGACGAAGGCGGCGATGATCACCAGCATGAACAGCAGCCCCAGAGGCTGGATCAGCTCCCCCAGCAGGGCAGGCACCATGGCCCCCATGGCATTGGGGTCGAACGCCTGATCCCGGTCCAGGGTAAAGCCCATGGTGAGTACCTTGATCATGGCCCCTGCCAGACTCTCCTTGATCATCAGGAGGCCGAACACGGTCGCCAGCAGGACGCTGGCGGTACCCAGCTCCTTGGAACGTGCAATCTGCCCTTTTTCCCGGGCTTGTTGCAGTCGTTTGCCCGTGGGTTGTTCTGTGCGTTCCTGATCGGTATCAGCCATGCTGGCCTCCTGCCGGCATCAGCCGACTGGCGGCCCGCCAGACTGGCAGCAAAAGGGCCGCAACCGGGAGGGCCTCAGTCATGCTGGCCCCCGAAGCACTGGACGTTGATGAGCTCGCAGCTGGTCTCCTGCACCCGCTCCCAGAGCGCGTCGAAGTGCCCCATGAAGCCACCTATGGTGAGCCAGAGGATGAACAGGCCCGACATCATGCTGACCGCAAAGCCGATGCTGAAGATGTTAAGCTGGGGGGCCGCACGGGTCATCACCCCGAACGCGAAGTTGATCAGCAGCAGGGCGATGATGGCCGAAAGCGCCATCACCAGAGAAGCCTGATACATGACCCCGAGAAAGCTCACCAGGCTGCGGATGGCAGGCAGGGTGAGCCCGCTGTCAGATACCGGCAGGGTTTCGAAACTCAGCACCACCATGCGCAGCATCAGCAGGTGGCCGTCCACCGCGAGAAACACCAGGGTCGCCAGCATCAGGTAGAACTGGCCCACCACGGGAGCCGACTGGCCGTTCATGGGATCCACCAGGGTGGCAAAGCCCAGGCTGGTCTGCATGGCGATGACCTGACCCGCCATCACGAAGGTCTCCAGCAGGAACTGGGTCATGAGGCCGAGCGCGATGCCGATGAGCAGTTGCTGCCCCAGCACCAGGAAGCTGCCTAGGGAGAAGAGCTCGATCTTCGGCATGGGGGGCAGCAGGGGGGCGATGATGAGGGTGATCGCCAGCGCCAGGCCGATACGGATATGGGCGGGGGCGAGCCGGCTGCCGAAGACCGCCATCACCATCAGGAGACTGCTCACCCGGGCCAGAGGCCAGAGGATGGAGGAGAGCCACTCCATGATGAGCGCCGTGGTGTAGGTCATGACAGCAACACTCCCGGCAGGGGCAAGCCAACGGGAGGACGCAGGCCCCGGTCTGCCTCGGCCAGAGCAAAAGAGTGGCCCTTGGCTGGCATCAGCCCACCACCTCGGGGATCTGGCTCACCATCAGCTGGAAGAAGTCCATCAGACTCTGCAATCCCCAGTGAGCCCCCGCCCCCAGGGCCAGCAGGGTGACCACCAGACGGGGCAGGAAGCTCAAGGTCTGTTCGTTGATGGAGGTGGCGGCTTGGAAGATGGCGACCACCAACCCCACCATCAGGCTCGGCAGGATCACGGCGCACACCATGATGGTCACCAGCCAAAGCGCCTCGCGAAAGACGTCGACGAAGGTTTCAGGACTCATTGCTCGCTCCTTGTGATGGGTTTGCCCAGGGCCGCATCCTCCTGGCCTCCTCTTTCGAGAGAAAGAGAGGCCTCGCTTCCTCCCCGAGTGAATGGGAGAGCCGGGGGAGGGTCTGCCCTCCCCTAACCACCCGAGCCCAGCCCGAAGCTGGTGGCCAGGGAGCCCAGAATAAGGTTCCAGCCATCTACCATGACGAACAGCATCAGCTTGAACGGCAGGGAGACCAGCATGGGGGAGAGCATCATCATCCCCATGGCCATCAGGATACTGGCGACCACCAGATCGATGACCAGGAAGGGCAGAAATAGCATGAAGCCTATCTGGAAAGCGGTCTTGAGCTCGCTGGTGACAAAGGCCGGGATCAGCACCCGCAGCGGCACGTCAGCAGGCTCGGCTACCTGCACGTTCGCTATCTCCATGAAAGTATTGAGATCCTTGACCCGGGTCTGGGCCAGCATGAACTGGTGAATGGGCAGCTCCGCCTTCTCCAGGGCCTCCTTGGCCCCGATGGTCTCGGCCAGATAGGGCTGCAACGCCTCGTTGTTGATGCGATCCAGCACCGGCGACATGATGAAAAACGACATGAAGAGGGCGATGCCGATCAGCACCTGGTTGGAGGGGCTCTGCTGCAGACCGATGGCCTGGCGCAGGATGCCGAGCACCACGATGATTCGGGTGAAGGAGGTCATCATGATCACCATGGCCGGCAGGAAGGAGAGCGCGGTCATCAGCGCCAGTACCTGCAGGGTCAGGCTGTACTCCTGACTGCCATCCGCCATGGTCTTGACGGTGAGTGCCGACATGCCGTCCTGGGCCATCGCCAGGGGCGAGAGCACCAGAGAGAGCAGTGCCAGCCACCGGGTCCAGTTAACGTTGTTCATGCTTGCCCATCAGTTTGCCCAGTTGCTCGGAGAACGCCTGGGGCTGGCTCTCGTCCAGCGGCTCCTCCAGGCGATAGAGGAAGTTGACCTGCTGCGGCGTCACCCCGACCAGCAGCTGCTGGCCGCCCACCTTGACCACCATCAGCTTCTCCTTGTAGCCAAGGGGCAGGGTGGCGATGACCTTCATCTGGCCCCCTCCCATCGCCTGGGAAAGCTTGCTCTTCTTGAGCAGGAAGCCGAGCACCAGGATGAGGCCGATCACCATCAGGCTGGAGAGCAGCCAGGAGGTGAGGCTGGGGGGATTGGCCCCTACCCCCGGGTTGGCCAGGGCTGGCAGGGAAAACAGCCACAACGGGAGCACACGGATCATTTGAGCTTCTTGATCCTTTCAATCTGGCTGATGACGTCGGTGAGGCGGATACCGAACTTGTCGTTCACCACCACCACCTCGCCGTGGGCGATCAGGGTGCCGTTGACCAGCACATCCAGGGGCTCACCCGCCACCCGATCCAGCTCCACCACCGAACCCTGGTTCAGTTGCAGCAGGTTGCGAATGCTGATCTGGCTGCGGCCCACTTCCATGGCGATGGTCACCGGGATGTCCAGAATGGTGTCCAGCTTGCGCCGCTCTTCAGCGCTGATGGGGGCTTCGTCCTTCAACTCCTCCAGGGGGGCAGGCTTGGCTTCGGCCGTGACCTGCTCCTCCAGTGCGGCCGCCCAGGCGTCAGCCATCAAATCCTGCTCGTCATCGGTTCCGCTCATCTTCAATTCCTCAGTGTTGCAACACCTCCCCCGGGGGGAGGATCAATCAGGGTGTTTGTCAGAGATGCTTCGCTCGAGCTCTTCCAGCTCGGCTTCGCCATCAATGCGCACGCCCCCGCGGGTCACCAGATGCATCTCTGTCTTGACCCCGTCAGGGCGCTTGATTTTGTCGGTGATCTTGAGCGCCACGTTCTCCTTGGTGCGCCCCATCTTGGCGTGGAAGGTGGGCAAGTCCTCCACAAAGACCAGCAGGTTCTCCGGCATCTCCACCGGGATGATGTCCCCGGGTCTGAGCTCCATCAGCTCACGCAAGGAGAGCTCGGTCTCCAGCAGCTTGGCCTTGAGCTCCACCTTGACGTCCATGATCTCGTCGCGCAGGGCCTTGCTCCAGCGCACGTCGGTATCCCCTTTGTCGCTCTGCACCCCCGCATCCAGCAATTCGCGGATGGGTTCCAGCATGGAGTAGGGCATGGCCACGTGGAAGTCGCCGCCACCGCCGTCCAGCTCGATGTGGAAGGAGCTCACCACGATCACCTCGGTGGGGCTGACGATGTTCGCCATGGCCGGGTTCACTTCGGAGTCGAGGTATTCAAAGCCCACGTCCATCACCGGCGCCCAGGCATCCTTGTAGTCCTCGAACACCAGCTTGAGCAGCATCTGGATGATGCGCCGCTCGGTGGGGGTGAATTCCCGCCCCTCGATCTTGGCGTGGTAGCGGCCGTCACCGCCGAAGAAGTTCTCCACCAGGATGAAGACGAGGCGGGCCTCCATGGTGATGAGCGCCGTGCCCTTCAAGGGGCGGAAGCGCACCATGTTCAGGCTGGTCGGCACGAACAGGGTGTGCACGTACTCGCCGAACTTCAGCATCTGCACGCCGTTGATCGACACCTCCGCGGTGCGCCGCATCATGTTGAACAGGCTGATGCGCATGTGGCGGGCGAAGCGTTCGTTCACCAGCTCCAGGGTCGGCATGCGGCCACGGACGATGCGGTCCTGGGAAGAAAAGTCGAACTGGGTGATGCCGGGATCCCCGGCAGGCCCTAACTCTTCCTCTTCGACATCATCGACACCGTGCAGCAGGGCATCAATTTCGTCCTGACTTAACAGATCGCTCACGCTTCACCTTTTATTGCATGACAAAGCCGGTAAACAGCACTTGTTCGATTACGGGGGAAGAGACCAGGTCGTTCAGCACCCGGCGACACTCTTCCAGCGAGTCCTGTCGCAGCTTCTCCTTGCCTTCGAAGGTCATCAGCTGTTCGGCTGTCGCCGCGCTGAAGACCCGCAGCAGGGTGCCTTCGATCAGGGGAATATTCTGTTTGGCCAGGGTCTCGTCGGGGGCCCCCCGCACCATCAGCTGGATCTTGATCTGCACCAGCCGATCCCGCTGGCTGCCCGCCACGTTGAACACGAAGGGGCGCGGCATGCCCACATAGAGTGAGGGCTGGGGCGTGTTGGCCTCAGGCTTGGCCTCGGCCTGCTCGGCCGGCGGTGTATCCGAGCCGGCGAACATGAACCAGGCACCGGCCCCGCCGCCGCCCAGCAGGACGACAACCAGGGCGACTATCATGATCAACTTCTTTTTCTTGGCCGCCGCCGGGTCTTTCAGCGTCAGCTCGTTATCCTCTGCCATCCCTTGTCCACCCTAGTCTTAAACTTGTTCGGTATCATAAACTTACTTATGAATGCATCAAGCATAGAAATCGATCCCGGCATCGTTTGCCGATTCCACCAGCAGGCTCAGGGTGCGGGACCCGCCCTCGCCCCCCGTCTGCTCGCCGCCACCGAAGCCGCCCCCCCCCTGCTGACCCTGACCACCGAAGGCTGACTGGCCCTGGGATTGCTGCTGGGCCTGCTGCTGCGCCTGCTGTTGCGACTGCTGCTGCACCTGGGTCTGGCCGAGCTGGATCCCCTGTCCCGCCAGCATCTCCCTCAGCCGCGGCATGGCCTGCTCCAGCATCTCCCGGGTCTGGCCATGCTGCACCACGAAGTGGACGTTGGCCTGGCTGGAGGCATCAATCTGGATCTGGATCTTCATCTTGCCAAGGCCCAGGGGGTCGAGCTGGATCTCCGCCTGTTGCAGCTTGTCCGCCAGCATCAGGTTCACCTTCTGGTGCAACTGGGCCGGCGCCTCCGGGGTCGCCAGCTTGAGGTGGGGCAGACTCTGGGGCTCCCGCCGTGCGGCGAGCTCGGCCGCGGGCTTGCTCTCGCCAGCCGCCGTCTGGGCAGGCGGCAGGGAGGCCGTGGCGTCGGTCTGTCCCGCCCCCTTGGTCTCAACCCCGCCAGGCTTGCCCACTTCGTCCAGGGACCCCTTCATATCGCTCTTCTTGAACTCGGCGGCAACCTTGACCATCGCGGGGGCCGACTCCATCTGCTGGATGCCGGCCGACAAGGCCGTCAGAGAGGCCTGGGGCCCCTGGGACTCCTGGCGGGCCAGGATCTGTTGCGGCGCCGCCAGCGTCGGCTCCGGGGTGCTCACGGGGGCGGCTGCCGGGCTGGGGCTGCCGGTCTGAGCCGTATTCTGTTCCGGCTTGGTCGTATTCTGTTCGAGCCTGGCTGCCTGCACCGGCTTGTTCTCCGATGCGTCCTGAGCCGAGCCGGGCTTGCCGTCCCCGGTCGTGCCCGTCAGCCCGTCCCGGGTGCTGGCCTCACGGGGCAGGTTCCCAGCGGCATTGGGCGCGTCACCCTGGGCTGTCACCTGACTGTCCAGACCAACCTTGACCAGCCCCTCGCCGAAGGACCTGGCCGCACCGGCCTGCGCCGTTGGGGCTTCGAGGTGTACCGCAGTGCCGGTTCCCTTGTCAGCAGCGGCCTCCGGGCTCGGGATCACTTTTGATAGCAAAGCCGCCCGCTCCGCGCCGGACAGGGGGGATGGCCCCTCGGTCTTGGCCCGTGTGGCGCCAGTGTCGGCGGCCTTGTCTGTACCCTTCTCCGTGCCTTTCTCCGCAATCTGGTCGGGAGCGGCGGATCCGAGCTCTGCGTCGCTCGCCACAAGGGCGTCTGCCAGGGTCCCTTGTCCCCCCTTGCTTGCGCCAGCCTCGGTCGTAGCAGATTTATCCACGCTCTGGACATCGCCGCGCACCGCGGTTTGCGTCGTCTCGCCGTCCGCTGCTAGTGCTGGCTCAGCCTTTGCGAATCCGGTCTGAGCCAGGGCGCCTCTGGCAAGGTCGCTTTGTGTCACGTCGCCCTGTGCCTGGCCACTCTGTATCGGGCCACGGGCTGTCGCCCCGGTCTGTGCCAGCTCGGTCAGTCCTGCGCTGCCCGGCACAGGGCCGCTCGGCGGCATCGGTGCAGGCTTTGCGGTAACGCCCTTGCCTTCGGCACCGGGCCCGGACAGGGCACGGGACTCGACCAGCGGCTGCGACTCGGGCGGCAAGTCATTGCCGTCGACGGGCGCACTCTCTCCCTGAGGTGAAGGAGGCACGGCGGGGTGCACCAGGCTCACGTCCTGACGCAGGGAGGCCTGCAACTGCTGAAGGAAATCGTCGGGGGGCAGACCCGGCTCGTCACCCGCCGCCCTCGCGGGCTGGGTCTCGTCGGCAGGGAGGTCGGCAGACGCCAAAGATTTGGCATCAGCGCCGTTCGTCTGCGGGATATCGTCACTCACCTGAGGCGTCATCGCGGCCTGACTGGCGGGGGCCTTGCCCATCAGCTGGGCCCTGACCATGGCGTCGGAGAAGGCAACCTTGCCATCGACCGGCAGCTGACCCCCCTCTACTCCTCCGATGGGAAGCGCCGAGGACGCACTGCTGTCGCTGGAAAGCACCTGAGCGGGCGTTTTAATCAACTGGGTCTGTA
Organism: Aeromonas sp. PrichA-15; assembly: GCF_017939245.1. Lineage (NCBI taxonomy): Bacteria > Pseudomonadati > Pseudomonadota > Gammaproteobacteria > Aeromonadales > Aeromonadaceae > Aeromonas > Aeromonas sp. PrichA-15. The sequence goes on from NZ_JAGKRH010000078.1 coordinate 30,768, forward strand.
TCATGCTGGGATCCCTGGCGACGATTCGGTGATGACAGCACGAGCAGCGGGGTAGGCCACGTGCCCGTTCAGACTATGGAAAGCAAATTACAGGCCAGATTGGTGGTAACGACGCTGGATGGCGTAATCGTCCAGCATCTTCTGCTCCTGGCGCTGGGCCTTCTGGCGCACCTTGTCCGCCTTCTTCTCCAGCAACAGCTCCACCGCCTTGCGCCGCTGCTGGGCCTCGAGCCACTGGGTACGGCACTGGGCCAGCGCCTCGCGCACCTGAAGCACCCCCTGGTACTGCTGGGTGGCCGCATTCTCGAGCTTGTTGATGAAGGCGTGATACTGGCTGTTCTGTTGGGGGCTGATCCCCTGCAGACCGCGGTCGGTCCACTGCTGGTGATAGATCTGGCGGTACTGATTCAGCGCCTCTTGCTGCTCCATAAACAGCTTCAAGTCCTGCTGCGCCTTGGCCAGCGCCATGGCGGCCTGGTTCTCGGCCTCCACCAATCGGGTCGCCAGCAACTCCAATCCTTTACTCATCTCGGCACTCCAGCGGCATTATCGGCTCAACGCATCAATGGCATGGCGACCATGTGCAGGGATTGCAGGCCTTCGTCGTAGGGAATGACCTCGCGCATCTTCTGTTGCAAGAACTGATCCAGATAGGGTTTCTGGATGATGGCCCGGTCGATCCTGGGATCCGATCCCTGGCTGTAGGCGCCTATGGTGATGAGATCCCGGTTCTGCTGGTAGAGGGAGTAGAACTGCTTGAAGGTGCGCGCCAGCTCCATGTGCTCAGGCGAGGTGACCATGGGCATGACCCGGCTGATGGACTTCTCGATGTCGATGGCCGGGTAGTGCCCCGCATCCGCCAGCTCCCGCGCCAGCACGATGTGGCCGTCGAGGATGGCCCGCGCCGCATCGGCGATGGGGTCCTGCAGATCGTCCCCCTCCGTCAGCACGGTGAAGAACGCCGTGATGGAACCCTGACCGTCGCTGCCGTTGCCGGCCCGCTCCACCAGCGCCGGCAATTTGGCAAACACCGAGGGGGGATAGCCCTTGGTGGCCGGCGGCTCCCCCACCGCCAGTGCAATTTCCCGCTGGGCCTGGGCGTAGCGGGTGAGGGAGTCCATCAGCAGCAGCACGTTGAGCCCCTGCTCGCGGAAATACTCGGCGATGGCGAGCGCCGTCTCGCACCCCTTGAGGCGCATCAGCGGCGAGGCATCGGCAGGGGCGGCCACCACCACGGCGCGCTCGCGCCCCTCGGCGCCGAGGATCTCCTCGATGAACTCCTTCACCTCCCGGCCCCGCTCGCCGATGAGGCCCACCACGACGACATCCGCCACCGAGCCCCGGGTCATCATGCCAAGCAGCACGGATTTGCCGACACCGGAGCCGGCGAACAGCCCCATGCGCTGACCCCGGCCCACGGTGAGCACGGCATTGATGGCCCGTACCCCCACGTCCATGGGTTGATGGATGGGGCGACGGGCCAGGGGATTGATGCGGTGCTGGGCGAACTGCACCGTCTGGGACGAGAGGATGGGACCGAGCCCGTCCAGGGGCTGGCCGATGCCGTCGATGACCCGGCCAAGCAGACTCATGCCCACCGGAATGCCGTGATCTTCGGTGACGGGCACCACCCGGGCGCCGGGAATGACCCCCTTGAGCTGCTCGCTCGGCATCAAGAACAGGCGATCCCCGGCAAACCCCACCACCTCGGCCTCCAGGGCCCCATCCTGGGTATCGATACGGCACAGGGAGCCGATGGCGGCGCGGCAGCCAATGGCTTCCAGGGTCAACCCCACCACCCGGGTGAGCTTGCCTGCCACGGGCGGTATGGGGGCCTGCTCGCGAACCCGGTAGCCTTTAAGCCGATCAAGAAGGGGTGCCGTCATGTCGCCTCCGACGATGGGTGCCTGATGATGCCGTCAGCAGGGCGCTGCACGACGGGTTCGAACCGGGCCATGGCTCAGCTCGCGTTGTCACGCAGGAAATTGCGCAGCAGCTGATCGATGCGCCCACAGAGGGTAAGATCGATGCTGGAAAGCTCGGTGGCCAGTTGCAGATCGCCGGGGGAGAAGGTGGGCTCGCTTTGCAGCCGCCAGTGGCGCCTGGCGCACTCCTCGGCGCCAAAAGCGGCCTCTACCCGGGTCACATCCTCCGGGTGCAGCATCAGGGTGACCCCCTGCTCGGCGGCAGGGAGCAGGGCCAACCCCTGCTTGAGGGCCTCCAGCAGCAGCGTGGGGGAGGTTTGCGCCTCATGGCGGATGAGGGCGCGGGCGAGCTGTTGCACCAGGGCGATGAGCTGCTGCTCCACCGCCTCGTCCATCTCGCCAAGGGGAGTGGCCAGGCGTGAGACCAGGGCTTGCCAGCGGGCTATCTCCAGCTCCACCTGCTCCCGCCCCATGGCGAGTCCCTCTTCCCTGCCCTGCTCCAGCCCGGCCTGGTGGCCCTGCTGCAAGCCTTCGAGCTTGCCCTCTTCCAGCCCCTTGGCAAAACCGGCCTCGCGCCCATCGCGCATCCCCTCTTCCCAGGCGGCCTGACGAATCGCCTCCACCTCTTCGGCGGTGATGCTGGGGGCGGGTTCTTCGGGTTGTTCTTCCGGCAGGGCCGCATCGGCCTGCTCCTGACGATACCAGTCAGGAGCCAGCCCCAGGGCATTGGTCTCGACCTCGGCTTCGGTCTCCATCTCTGGCCAGCCCCAGGTCTCAATCTGCGCCGTGTCGGACTCGGGCCTCAGATAGCCGCGCAGTTTGCTGTTCTTGTCATTCATGTGCCGAAGAGACTCCTATCGAGGGCCGGGTACAGGGCCGACATCATCGCACATTCCATGGCCCATGGCTTAGAGGAACTCTTCGCCACCACCCGCCCCCAGCATGATCTCGCCCGCATCCGCCAGGCGGCGCGCCGTGGAGAGGATCTCCTTCTGGGCGGCCTCCACCTCGGAGACCCGGATCGGCCCCATGGCCTCGAGGTCGTCCGCCAGCATCTCGGCGGCCCGCTTGGACATGTTCTTGAATACTTTTTCCCGCATCTGGTCGTCCGACCCCTTGAGGGCCCGTTGCAGCAGATCCCCGGGCACTTCCCGCAGCAGGGTCTGGATACCCCGATCGTCCACGTCGATGAGGTTTTCGAACACGAACATCAGATCCTGGATCTGCTGGCTCATCTCCTCGTCCGACTCGCGGATGGAGTCCATCAGCTGCCCTTCGATGTTGGTGTCCAGGTAGTTCATGATGTTGGCCGCCGCCTTCAGGCCGCCCATCTTGGCCGCCTGGGCACCGGCTGCACCGGCGAACTGTTTCTCCATGATGTCGTTGAGCTCCTGCAGCGCCGCCGGTTGCACCTCTTCGAGGTTGGCGATGCGCATCACCAGATCCAAGCGCACCTGCTCCGGGAACTGGCTCAGGATCTCGGCGGACTGCTCCGGCTCCAGATAGGAGAGGACGATGGTCTGGATCTGCGGGTGCTCGTTCTGGATGATGCTGGCCACCTGGCGGGCATCCATCCACTTGAGGGAGTCGAGGCCACGGGCGCCTGAGCCCAGGATGATCTGATCCACCAGGTTGCTGGCCTTGTCCTCCCCGAGCGCCGCCACCAGAGCCTTGCGCACGAAGTCTTCACTGCCGATGCCGATGTTGGTGTACTTCTGGATGTCGTCGATAAATTGACGATGCACCGCCGCCACCCGATCGTGGCTGAAATCCGACATGGAGGCCATGGACATGCCGAGCCGCTGCACCTGCTTGGGCTCGAGGTGGCGAAAGATCTGGGCCGCGTCCTCCTCGTTGAGGCTCAGCATCAGCACCGCCGCCATCTCCATGCCCCCCATCTGATCCAGGATCAGACGCTGGCTTTCGGTGATGTCGTTGCCGGTGACCTGGCTTTTATTCTCTTCAGGCATCTTTGGTTACCCATTCTTTGATGACCTGGGCGGCCAGGTCAGGTTCGTTCGCTACCAGGGCGCGCACGGCCTTGAGCAGATCCTCGTCACGGTGCAGGTCAGGCAGCTTGAGCTGACCATCCCGCAGACCGAATACCGGTTCGGCCTCGGCCTGGGCGGCCAGCAGGCTCAGTTCGTCGTCGCCACCCAGCACGGTGTGGTTGTCGAAGTCCAGCTCCCCTTCCGGCTTGGCGTCCGGGTAGAGCAGGCGCTTGAGCATGGGCCGCACCACGGTGACGATGAGCACTATGATGACCAGCACTGAGGCGGCGATGCGCACCGCGCGCCAGAACCAGGGCTGCTCGTAGAGGGGGATGTCGGCCACGGTCTCGAGTTCCGGACGGTTGAACGGAATGGCGACCACCTCCAGGGTATCCCCCCGGGTCACGTCAAAGCCCAGACCGCCGCTCAGCAGACGGCGCAGGGTATCGAGTTCGGCCTGGCTGCGGGCTTCCCGGGTCACGGCACCGTCGGCGCCGGGGATGGCCTTGTAATCCACCGCCACCGACACCGTCATGCGGCGAATGCCGCCCTGCTGGCGCCGGATGTGGCTGACGGTGGTGTCCAGTTCGAAGTTGCGGGTCGCTTCCTTGCGGGAACGGCCGGAAGAGGCGGTTCCTTCCCCGCCGGCAGCCTGCTCGGGAATGTTGGACGCGGCGGGCGGCTGGTTGGAGAGGGCGCCGGGCACCCCGCCGTTGCTGCCGCTGGCGCTGTTCTCTTCCATGGTCATTTCGGAGCGCACCGCCGGCAGGTCCGGGTTGTAGGTCTTGCGGGTCTGTTCCTGCTGGGAGAAGTCGAGGGAGAGATCCACCTCTGCCGTATAGTTGTCGGCCCCCAGCACCGGGATCAGGATGGCGTCAATTTTTTGTTTGTATTCGAGCTCCTGCTTCTGCTGCATCGCAAACTCCTTGCGGGTCTGGGCAGAGAGGGGATCCTGGGAGCCGGAGTTGAGCAGGCGACCGTTCTGGTCGGTCACGGTGACGCGGGTCGGCTCCAGACCGTGAACGGCGGAGGCGACCATGTCGACGATGGAGTCCACCTCACCCTGGCCCAGGGCGTTGCCCTTGAGGCTCAGGACCACGGTGGCGCTGGGCTTGCGTTCGTTGCGGGCAAACACGTTGTCTTTCGGGATGGCCAGCAGCACCTGGGCCTTGGCTACGTTCTGGAACTGCTCGATGGCGCTCGCCAGCTGACGCTCGCGGCTCAGTTTCAGGCGCTCGCTCTCCATGCGCTGGCTGACGCCGAAGCTGGAGTCCTTGAGCAGGATGGCTTCGCCGTCGTTGCTGGCGTCGCTGTTGTTGGCCAGACCGGCGCGGGTCAGGCGCAACCGGATGTCCGCATAGTTTTCAGCACTGACCAGCACGCTCTTGCCATCCACCTGATAGGGGATCTTCTGCTGATCCAGGTAATCCAGGGTGGAGACCAGCTCCTGGGTGGTGAAGGTGCCGAGGGGACGCATCTCCGGCTCCTTGCCCCACAAGAGGATGAAGACGGCGATGGCCAGACAGATGGTCAGCCCCAGGATCAGGGTGATCTGGCGCAACACATCGGTGTTGGACAGGAAGCCCAGCGCCGAGCTCTTCTGCTCGTGCTCGTCGAGGGCGGCCGCCCCCTCGTTGTTGATCAGCAGATCGCCGTTTTGATCAGTTGCCACGGTTTATGTCCTTATTGCTGACATCTTCATGATGCTCGGTCGCCATGGGCCCGAGTTACACCGGCATGTTCATGATGGTCTTGTAGGCATCGACCATCTTGTTGCGCACCTGCACCGTCGCCTCGAAGGCGATGGAGGATTTCTGGCCGGCGATCATCACCTGGGAGAGATCCACCGACTTGTCGCCGAGATCGAAGCGGGTACGCAGATCGTTGGCGGTGCCCTGCAACTCGTTGACGTTGTCCAGGGCCTGTTGCAGCATCTGGCCGAAATCCGAGCTGACCGGACGACCGGGCTGGGTCAACGGCGTGGCACCGGCTTCCACCTTGAGGGCCTGCATCTCTTGCATCAGGCTGCTTGCGCTAATTTCCATCTTCCCTTCCCAGACAAATCATTGACACTGACTGGCTTGAAGCAATAAAGGTGCCAACCAGAGCGAGATCTCGAGATCAGGGATAAAAGCGGGGCGCGATCAGGCCGACGGGCACCGGCCATCCGGGGATCAGGCCGCAGAGCCGGGGGGATCGCCCAGCAGCCGCCGCAGGTAGATGCTCTGCTTGTCCCACTCCCGGCGGTGGGCAACCATCCGATCCTGCTCGGCCTCATGGGTCATCTTGCTCTCCTTGTCGCTGGACTCTGTGCGGCGCCCATGAAAAAGAGGGCCCAAGGCCCTCTTTTTACTGCAAGTCCCGACAATTAAACAGAGTGCACCTCGATCTCCTCCAAGAAAAAACGAGTCAGATCGGCAGGGATCACTTGTTCAGGTCATCATCCAGCCAGTACTTGGAGCCCGAGATGTTGGCGTCAAGCAACAGCCCCTTCTCGCCAATCTGGTAGATGGCCATGCCGCCATTGTACTTGGCGGTGAGCTCGGCGCTCTCCTTGCCCGCCACGGCGCCCACCTCGGAGGTGGCTTCCCACCCCTTGCTGACGAAGGCATCGAACCTCGCCTTGTCCTCGAACAGGATCACCTGCTGGTAGAACTTGCCGCCGATCCCGGCCGCAAGACCGGCACCGAACATCTTCATGTAGGTGTGCTTGCCACTGGTGCGATTGACGGCGACCCCGGCCCCCTGATTGGTGTGGATCATCAGGGAGAACTTGCGCGAGTCGAACACCGCATAGCCATAAGCCTTGTCAAACAGCAACTTGGCCGAGGGCTGCTCGTTGAACAGCCGCACCAGGGCGGTATCGGCCATGGTATCGAGGGCGGTTCTCGCCTCCTCCGGGGTCTTGGGCTCGAGCATGGTGTCGAGCTTCTTGTCGGCGGCGGTCAGCCACTCCTTGCCGGTGGCCGCACTCTCTGCCGTCCAGGCCCCCGCCTTGTTGTAGGCCTCGGCCCCCCAGCTGGACACCGACTCCCAGGTCTCCTTGGAAAAATCGGTGATCCCCTTCCACGCCTCCTTGCTGGTATCGCTCACCGCGGTACCGAGTTCGGAGGCGGCCTCCTTCAGCTTTGCCCAGTCGGCCAGACCGGGGGTCGAGGCCAGCGCCAGTGCCGTGGCTATCACCAGGAATCGAATCTTCATTGTTTCCACCCTCTGTGATGAGTCGAAGGTCACAGTAGCAGATCTGGCGCCTGCCCGTTAAGGGCATCCCCCCGGCGCGGGTCAGACGCTGACGCGCAGGGGCTCAACGAAGCCGTTTGCCCTGACCGTCCACCACCTGCTCACCATCCTCCTTGGCAAAGGCCCCTTGCTGCGGGTCGGGCAGGATATCGAGCACCACCTCCGACGGGCGGCACAGCCGGGTGCCGAGGGGCGTGACCACGATGGGCCGGTTGATGAGGATGGGATGGGCCAGCATGGCGTCGATCAGTTCGTCATCGCTGAAGCGATCTTCTGCCAGCCCCAGCACTTCGTAGGGGGGCACGTTCTTTCGCAGCAGATCGCGCACCGGCATGCCCATGGCGGCGATCAGGGCCACCAGCTCGTCGCGGGAGGGGGGCGTCTCCAGATAGTGGATGATGGTGGGCTCCACACCGCTGTTGCGAATCAGCGCGAGGGTGTTGCGGGAGGTGCCGCACTCCGGGTTGTGATAGAGGGTGATTGCACTCATTTGCCTGTCTCTCATGACTCAAGTGAATAGAAATGGGTTAGTGGCCATCCGTTAGCGCCTTAGTCCCGCCTCGTACCAGGGTTTGCTGGCGTTGACCACGCGCACCACCAGCAGCATGACCGGCACCTCGATGAGCACCCCGACCACGGTGGCGAGCGCCGCGCCCGAATGAAAGCCGAACAGGCTGATGGCGGCGGCCACCGCCAGCTCGAAGAAGTTGGAGGCCCCGATCAGGGCGGAAGGGCAGGCCACCGAGTGCTTCTCCCCCACCTTGCGGTTGAGCCAGTAGGCGAGCCCTGAGTTGAACAGCACCTGGATCAGGATGGGCACCGCCAGGAGGGCGATGACCAGCGGCTGCTCCATGATGGCGTTGCCCTGGAAGGCGAACAGCAGCACCAGGGTGAGCAGCAGGGCCGCCACCGACCAGGGCTGGATGCGGGTCATGACGCCGTCAAAATGGGCCTGCCCCTTTCTCAGCAAGGCCTTGCGCAGCAGCTGGGCGAGGATGACAGGGATGACGATGTAGAGCACCACCGAGGTGAGCAGGGTATCCCAGGGCACGACTATGCTGGAGACCCCGAGCAGCAGCGCCACCAGCGGGGCAAAGGCAAACACCATGATGAGGTCGTTCACCGCCACCTGCGACAGGGTGAAGTAGGGATCGCCGTTGGTGAGGCGACTCCAGACAAACACCATGGCGGTACAGGGGGCCGCTGCCAGCAGGATCAGCCCAGCCACGTAACTGTCGAGCTGATCCGCCGGCAGCCAGTCGGCAAACAGCACCCGGATGAAGAGCCAGCCGAGGAAGGCCATGGAGAAGGGCTTAACCAGCCAGTTGATGAAGAGGGTGACCCCGATTCCCTTGAGGTGCCCCTTCACCTGGTGCAGGGCGCCAAAGTCGATCTTGAGCAGCATGGGGATGATCATCACCCAGATAAGCAGCCCCACCGGCAGGTTGACCCTGGCCACCTCCATGGCGCCGATGGCCTTGAAGAGACTCGGCAACCCCTGCCCCAGACCAATGCCCACCAGGATGCAGAGGGCGACCCAGGCGGTCAGATAACGTTCAAAAAAGCCGATGGCAGAGGCTGCCTTGGCCTCACAGTTTGCAGACATGATGACTCCCGGTGCGATCCACGCTCGCACCCCAGGTTGAATAGATGAATGACACGGCACATGGGCATCGACAGCCCTGGCCCGTTACGACTCGCCGCAGCAGGGCGACGGCCCCTCGGCGCGGGAAGCGCTGCCGGGCCCGGCGGGCAGCAGGCCGCACGCCTCGGGATGACCGGCGCAGCATTCCTCGGTGAGGTAGGCGATCACTCCCAGCATCAGGGGGATGTTGGCGCGGTAGCGCAGAAAGCGCCCCTCCTGCTCCACCGACAGCAACCCGGCGTTGAGCATCCCCTTGAGGTGAAACGAGAGGGTATTGGGGGCGATGTCGAGCTCGCCGGCCAGCTCCCCCGCGACCCGCCCCTCCAGCCCGGCCTTGACCAGCAGCCGCCACACCTCGAGCCGGATGCCGGAAGCCAGCGATTCAAAGACCTTGGTGGCCGTCTCTTTGTTCATGGGTCTCCCCCCTTGAATGCTTCATTTCAACTATACAAGAATTATTGAAATGATCAAAGTGTCACCACCTAGCCGACATCGCGACGGGACGGGCCACCAGAGGCGCCGTCCCGGCCATGTCGTGCCCGCCAGCGGCCTCATACCAGTCATATGGCTAATATATTTCCTCTCTTTATAAGGCAATCTTATGACCTTACCCCGGACAATCCTCCCGTTGGCCGCCCCGCTCACCGCGGCGCCCTGCCCCGCCGCAAAGCCGCAATGCCGCAGAACAACCCCCGGCGCCGGATGCACCAAAAGGCGATGAAACGAGAAATGGCCCCAGGCCCCGCCATCAGATGACGGGGCCTGGGGAATCCGGGAGAAACCGGGGAGGAGAGAGAGGCGCAATCAGGTGATCACGGGATGCATATTCCGGCCGATCATGAACACCGATTCTGGTTCAACGTGAACACCATTTCCGGACCAACGTGAACGCTCATTCCGGTTCAACCTGAACACTTTGCACCTCCTTTCCGGAAACAGTGTTCAACATCCCGGAATCACTGTTCACATTCACCAGAATCATCCTTAACGCATTGATTTAACAACCTTTGATACGCTCTCCCTTTTGCCAGGGAAGAGCCTATGTCTGCCAAGAGGATTGCAATGCGTAAAATTCGTGAAGTGCTGCGACTGCGGCTGGAAGCTGACCTCTCTGTTCGCCAGATAAGTTGCTGCACCAAGGTCAGCGTTGGCTCCATCCAGAAACTCCTCAAAAGTGCCCAGACGCTCGGCCTGACCTGGCCTTTACCTATCGAGCTTGATGATGGCCAACTGGCGGCCCTGTTCTATCCGCAGGCCGATACCACCATCTCGGCCCGCCATGTTGTACCGGATTGGCCCTCTGTCCATCAGGAGCTCAAGCGCAAGGGGGTCTCCAAACAGCTGCTCTGGGAGGAGTACACCCAGCGCTATCCCAATAGCTGTTACAGCTACTCCCAGTTCTGTGACCGTTACAAGTCCTGGTGTCAGTTGCAAAAGCGCTCCATGCGCCAGATCCATAAGGCGGGGGAAAAGCTCTTTATCGACTACTGCGGGCCCACGGTGCCCATCGTCTCGCCGACTACGGGTGAGGTCCGTCAGGCCCAGATCTTTGTCGCCGTGCTTGGTGCGTCCAACTACACCTTTGCCGAGGCCACCTGGTCCCAGTCACTGCCGGACTGGCTGCAAAGCCATGTCCGTGCCTTTGAGTTTTTCGGTGGTACACCGGCACTACTGATCCCCGACAACCTCAAGAGCGGTGTCAGCAAGGCTTGCCGATACGATCCCGAGCTCAACCCCAGCTACCAGCAGTTGGCCGAGCATTATCAGGTGGCGGTGATGCCAGCTCGTCCTTACAAGCCCAAGGACAAAGCCAAGGCCGAGGTGGGTGTGCAGATCGTCGAGCGCTGGATCCTGGCCCGTCTACGCCATCAGACCTTCTTCTCGCTTGCCGAGCTCAACCAGTGCATCCGGGCTTTGTTAAATGAGCTCAACGAGCGCCCGTTCAAGCAGCTGCCCGGTAACCGACGCGAGGCGTTTGAGCAGTTGGACCGCCCGGCACTGGGGTCACTACCGGTGCATCCCTATCGCTATGTCGCCATCAAAACGGTCAAGGTCAACATCGACTA
>NZ_JAGKRH010000079.1:0-401 GCF_017939245.1 Aeromonas sp. PrichA-15
GGTTCGCCCACGTTCCTCGGTGACAAGCGGATGGAGGGCTCGACCCACCCCAAATCAATCCGTGGCTCTACCCCCAAGATCGCGGGGCAGTGCCAGATAGAGCGGGCGGCCAGCGAATCGCAGCACCTGATGCGTTATCACGTGAAGTGCCCACATTGCCATGCAGAGCAGTACCTCAAGTGGGGCGGCCCCGATGCCGAGTTCGGCATCAAGTGGGACGGTAACAACCACAACTCGGCGTTCTATCTGTGCGAGGCAAATGGCTGCGCCATTCGCCAGCATGAGATGGATTACGAGACGGTGGAACGCTGGATCTGCGAGCGCACCGGCATCTGGACGCGGGACTCCATCGACTGGTTCGACAGTGATGACCAACCGATCCCTCCTCCCGAGTCGGTGAC
>NZ_JAGKRH010000080.1:0-25764 GCF_017939245.1 Aeromonas sp. PrichA-15
GTATAACCTGGCCAGAAGGAGGCAATATCAATATGATGCACGGCGACAGCAGGGTGATGGTGGTGGTGTGTTTGGAGACAGCCAGTTTACCAGCACCCTGTCTGTCAACTTCCACTTCCCCAAGATCCCGCGAAGAACCTTTTTTATGCCCGTTTTTCGCCATCTCAAGGGAGGGATAGCACCCTCACCCACATGGCCCCCTTGCCCACCTTGCGACGTGGGCCCGGGGTGAGCTGGCCGCTTTCGGGGTCGATGGCATGCAGTGCCACCTCATGGGATTGCTGCCCGGTCGTGATGAGCCAGTGGCCGCTGTGGTCGATGGCAAAGCCCCGGGGACAGGCCTCGGTCGGGAAGTGGCTGAGGGGGGTGAGGGCGCCATCTTGGGGGGAGACGCCGAACAGGGTGAGCAGGCTGCTGGCCCGTTCGCTGGTGTAGAGAAAACGTCCATCCGGGGTCAGGTGCAGGTCGGCGCCCCAGCGCTCCCCCTCATAGCCTGGGGGTAGCATGTCCAGGCTCTCGCGCACCACTATCTGTCCGTCCGCCTCCCTGTGGTAGCGATTGAGGGTGGCGTCGAGTTCGTTGAGGCAATAGAGATCGCCGTTGTCCGGGTGCAGTGCCAGATGGCGGGGCCCGGCGCCGGGGGCGGTGTGAATGTCCCCCAACGGATGGGGAACCAGCCTCTCGTCCACCAGGGCAAAGCGGCGCACCCTGTCCTCTTTCAGGCAGGCCACCAGCAGCTCCTGCTCCCCGTTTTGCCCCGGGAGCCAGGTGACCGAGTGGGCCGCCATCAGGTGGTCGAGACGCTGGTGATGGGGCTGCATCCGGCCCGCCTGATCCTGGCGGGAGACGGTGACGTGGTTGAAGGCGTAGGAGGCGGCAAAGAAGAGGCGGCCGCTGCCGTCCATGCAGGTGTGGGAGGCGCTGCCCTCGAGGGGCGCCGAGGTCGGGGCCCCGAGCCGCCCATCGGCGGCGATGGGGAAGCTCAGCACCCGAAAATCGGGGCGCACCCCCGCATGGAGCCAGCGCTGGTCGGGGCTGATGACCAGGGGCTGCACCTCGCCGCCGGTCTGCACTTCCTGCAGCGGGGCGAGGGTGCCTGCTTCGAGGCGAAACACATGGATCAACCCGCTCACCGGGTTGGCCACATAGACCACTTGTTGCATTGCATCTCCTTTGCGACGGCCATCCGTCGGGTCAAGGGAAAGGGGAGTCCCGGCGTCTCAGGCGGGGATCAGGATCTCGCGAATGACGGGCACCACTGACAGTGCCAGCAGGGCCGCCATCACCTGGTTGAAGCGGCGACGGGCAAGATCGTTTGCCAGCCAGCGCTTGAGCAGGGAACCGCACAGGAGCCAGAGTCCGACGCAGGGGAAAGAGACGATGAAGAAGGTCAGGGCGATGACGAGGTGCTGCTCAAAGGGGTCGCTCCCCGCGCTGGTGAAGGCGGCGATGGCGCCGGTGGCGACCACCCAGGCCTTGGCATTGACCCACTGGAACAGGGCACCCTTGAAAAAGCCGAACGGGCGGGTTCCGTTGCTGTCAGCCATCCCGTCCGTCGGGCGGGCGATGAGCCAGGCAAGATAGAGCAGATAGAGGGTGCCCGCGCACTTGATGAACATGTGGAGTTCGGGGAAGCGGGTAAAGAGCTGGCCAAAGCCCAGCCCCACCAGCAACAGCATCAGGGTGAAGCCGACGCAGATCCCCATGAGCAGGGGCAGGCTCTTGCGTATCCCGACGCTGGCGCCGGCGCTCATCACCATGATGTTGTTGGGGCCGGGGGTGACCGATGCCGAGATGGCAAAGAGCACCACGGCGTAGAGCGAGTCCATTGGATTCCTCGTGCAGACAGTCCGTTGTCTTCCCTATATTGGGGGTGATCTGCGCTTTCCAAGGCGGGGGGCGGGCAGAAAAAAAACAGGCCCCGTGACGGGGCCTGTGAAGCGGGCGGGATCAGACGGGCTGGTTCCCTGCCGGCGGCAGCGCCGGGCGGGATTCCACCTTCTGTTCGTCTCCCTGCATGTTCTTGATGTAGACGTCCATCTGGTTGAACGCGATCTCGATGCCATGCTCGCGGAACAGCACGTCGATGCGGCGGTTCAGCTCGTCGATGGCCGGGTTGCGATCCCCCAGCTCGCTCACGAAGAAGCGCAGTTCGTGATCCAGGGTGCTGGGCCCGAAGGTGAGGAAGTAGACGATGGGGGCCGGGTCTTTCAGCACCCGGCTGTTCTCCATGGCGGCCTGCATCAACAGCTTGCGGGTCAGATCCAGATCCGAGCCATAGGCCACCCCGACCCGGGCGATGACCCGGGTGACGGTGTCGGACAGGGACCAGTTGATGAGCCGCTCTATCATCAGCTGCTGGTTCGGGATGATCACCTCCTTGCGGTCGAAGTCGGTGAGGGTGGTGGAGCGGATCCTGATCTTGTTGACCGTGCCCGAGATGGTGCCGATGGTGACGGTGTCGCCGATCCGCACCGGGCGCTCGAACAGGATGATGATGCCCGAGATGAAGTTGGAGACGATCTGCTGCATGCCGAAACCGATACCGACCGAGAGACCGGCGGCCAGCCACTGCAGCTTCTCCCACTGGACCCCGAGCATGGCCAGCGCCGTCAGGCTGCCCACCCCGATCAGGAGGTAGTTGAGCATGGTGGTGAAGGCGTAGGCCGTGCCCTGGGCGAGGCGCAGCTTGGAGAGCACCAGCACCTCCAGCAGGCCCGGCAGGTTGCGGGCCAGCGACAGAGCCGCACCAAACACGAAGAGGCCGGTCAGCACGTCGCTCAGGCTGATGGGATAGAGCACGGCGTTGGCCCCGGTCCCCTCGCTCTTGTGCCACAGCACCACGCTGTCGAGGTAGGTGAAGACCGCCACCAGATCAGACCAGAGCCAGTAGAAGGCGACGCCGAACACCAGCAGCAGCATGATGCGGGTCAGACGCAGGGACTGCTGGCTGACCTCTTCCAGATCCATGGGCTGCTCTTCGATGGCTTCGCCCCCTTCCGCATCCTCCTGGGTCTTGTGTTCCCGCTTGGCGACCGCGCGGCGATAGGCCAGACGACGGGCCGCCAGCTCAAGACCGCGCAGGGCGGTGCGATAGACCAGACCCCAGATGATGATGAGGTAGAAGGACTCGATGAGCCTGCCGGTGAGTTTCAGGGCCGTGTAGTAGTAGCCAAGGGCTGCCAGCACCATCAGGGCCACCGGCGCCAGCGCCAGGGCGACGGCGGTCAGGGTCTGCAACATGCTCGCCTCGCCCTTGATGCGGGCGCGGGAGATGGGCAGCACCAGGTAGGCGGTCAGCCCCAGCAGCAGCATGGTCATGCCCTGGCCGATGACGTCGTTGCCAAGGGAGGAGGGTTCCACCACCGCCTTGGTCGACAGCATGATGAGGGGCAGCAGGGGCAGCCAGAGGTAGCGCATGCTGTTGCGCTTGGCCTGCAGCTCGTCCCGCGGCATGCGGAAGTGGGTCTCGCCGATGCCCCCCGGTCGCATCACCGACAGGTAGACGCTGAACACCAGGTAGCCGAGGGCCAGGTTCAGGGTGATCTGGAAAATGAGTTTCGGGCTCAGCAGACCGCAATAGGCGAGCAGCAGGCCGGCGGCCAGGATGAAGAGGGTGCCCGGCAGGCGTTGCAGCACGGTGAACAGCAGGGCACGGGGGGTGTGCCACTGGCTGTCCTGACGAAAACGTCCCAGATCCTTGACGATCTTCTTCTGGCGCTCGAGCAGGGTGCCGCGCTTCCACAGCAGCAGGCCCCCCACCAGCAGCAGGGGCAGTGCCAGCAGAGAGACTGCCAGCAGCATGTCGCCCCAACCGCTCCAGTCCGGTTTCAGCACCCAGTCGGAGGCCTGCTTGAAGGCCTGGGCCGGCCAGGTGATGAACCACTTGGCGTCGATGGGCTTGTTGCTGCTCACCCAGAAGATGTGCTGCTGCAGGGTGAACTCGATGGAGGCATAGACCCGGGTCAGCTGCTGCTGGGTCAGTTGCAGGCTGATGGCGTTGGTGAGCTGGGCATCCATCTGGCGGTTGAGCTGATCCAGCAGGCCGATGCGGGTGTCGATGAGCTTGGCAAGGCTGGCCCTGTCTTCGTCGCTCACCGTCTCGCCGCTGCTGGCGATGAGGTTGTCCAGATACTGGTTCTTCTGGAACAGCTGGTCACGCTGCTGGCTCAGTTCGAACTGGGCCAGGTGCAGGTCGGCGATCTGCTCCTCCAGGTTCTTCACCAGGGTGGAGGGGGCCGCTTCCAGTTGCTGGTAGAGCTGATAGAGGATGCGCGAGAGCAGCAGGTTGCCCTTGAGCATCTGCACCTGTTCGTTGAGGTTGCGCTCGGTCTGGGTGCCGCGCTCCAGCATGCTCTTCGCCTGCAGGTTCTTCTGGGCCAGGGTGTTGAGGCTGTTGGTGGAGCTGATGAGTTGCTGGCTGAGCTGGTAGTTGAGCTCCTGCTCTTTTTGCACCAGGGGGTTGTCTTCGGCGGCCACCAGTTCGCCGGTCTCTTCGGCGGTCTTTTCGGTGTCCCCCAGGCGCTTGGCGCTGCTCTGCTCCTGCAATGCCTGCAGTTTCTGCTCTTCACTGGCGAGACGGGCACTCTGGTAGTCCCGTTGCTTGACCACCAGATCCTGCATGCTGGTGCGGTTGTCCAGCTCCTTTTGCAGGTTGGCCAGTTGCAGATCCAGCAGGGCCAGTTCGGCATTAAGCTTCATTTTCTCGGCGCTGCTCACCCCGTCCCCGGCGTTGAGGCGGGTGCGGATCTCCTGGCTGCGCTGATAGGCGCGGCTCATGCTGGCCTGGGCCCGCTCCGGCAGGGTCTGCAGGTTGGTGATCTGGCTGCCGATGGTGCCAAGGGCCTCCTGGGCCGCCTGCATGTTGGCCATGATCTCGGGTTGGCGGGCATCGAGCTCCGCCAGGCTCATGGTGGCGTATTCGCTCTTGATCTGCTCCGGGCTCTTGCCCTGGGTCAGGGCGTCGAGCTTGGCGCCGATCTCCTTGAGCTCTGCCGGCAGGGTGCGCAGGCGTTCGCTCTGGGTTTTGGCCTTGCTCTTCTCCTTGTCGATGCTGTCGAGGAGGGAGAGGGTGTCAGTCAGGAACTTCTGGTCCGCCTGCTGGCTGGCCGTGGGGGTGTCCGACTTGCCGAGGGCATCGAGCGCCCGCTGCACGGTGGCGCGCTGGGGCAGATCCTGCGCCAGGGTGCTCGGGGTCCAGAAGGTGATGAGTAAACAGAGCAGCGGCAGCAGGGTGGCCGAGGCTCTTTTGAAGCGTGTTGAGAGCATAAAGCGTCCGGGTGATTATGCGATGTTCGGGGGATTTTCCACCAGGGTAAAATCCGCGTGGATTCTAGCACCGGCGCAAGAGGGGCAGCAGGGGGAGAGATAAAAAAAAAACGGCGCCCGCAGGCGCCGCTTTCATCGGTTCAGGACTGATTACAGTACGTGAACGGAGGCGGTGTTGGTGGTACCGCTCGGTACCAGGGCACCGGAGACCATGACAACCACGTCACCCTTCACGCCCATGCCGATTTCCAGCGCGGCTTCTTTGCCGATGCGATAGAAGTCGTCGGTGGAGGCGATGGAGTCAACCACGTGAGCAACCACACCCTTGGTCAGCACCAGCTGGGCAGCGGTCTTCTTGTTGGTGGTGATGGCCAGGATCCAGGCTTTCGGGAAGTACTTGCGGATGGCCTTGGCAGACTTGCCGCCTTCGGTGGCAACCACGATCAGCGGGGCGTCCAGCTTCTCGGAGGTCTCTACCGCGCCTTTGCAAACCGCTTCGGTGATGCGCAGCTTGTTGCTGTCGTTGGCAGCAGACAGGTTGGAGGGCATCACGGCATCGGTACGCTCGCAGATGGTGGCCATGATGGTCACGGCTTCCAGCGGGTACTTGCCCTTGGCGGACTCACCGGACAGCATGACTGCGTCGGTACCGTCCAGGATGGCGTTGGCCACGTCGCCAGCTTCGGCGCGGGTCGGACGCGGGTTCTTGATCATGGAGTCCAGCATCTGGGTCGCGGTGATGACCACTTTGCGGGCCTTGTTGCACTTCTCGATGATCATCTTCTGGGCGAAGATCACTTCTTCTACCGGGATCTCGACACCCATGTCGCCACGGGCAACCATGATGCCGTCGGAGACAGCCAGGATCTCGTCGAAGTTGTCCAGGCCTTCCTGGTTTTCGATCTTGGAGATGATCTGGATGTTCTCGCCGCCGTGGGCTTTCAGGTGCTCACGGATTTCCAGCACGTCTTCTTTCTTACGAATGAAGGAGGCAGCAACGAAATCAACGCCTTGCTCGCAACCGAAGATGAGGTCGCGCTTGTCTTTCTCGGCCAGGGCCGGCAGCTTGATGGAGACGCCCGGCAGGTTGATGCCCTTGTTCTCGCCCAGGTCACCGTTGTTGAGCACTTTACAGATCACTTCGCGCTCGGTGATTTCGATGACGTCCAGGCCAATCAGGCCGTCGTCAACCAGGATGCGGTTGCCGACGCGCAGGTCGCTGGCAAAGCCGGCATAGGTGACGGCGACTTTGTCTTTGTTGCCCACCACGGTCTGGTCGGTGGTGAAGGTGAAGGTCTGGCCGGCGACCAGGGAGACGTCGTTGCCGCCTTCGAGCTTGATGGTGCGGATTTCCGGACCCTTGGTGTCCAGCAGGATGGCTGCGTGCTTGCCGGTTTCGGCCATGACAGCGCGCAGGTTGCTGATGCGACCACCGTGTTCGGCGTAGTCGCCGTGGGAGAAGTTCAGGCGCATGACGTTCATGCCGGCATCCAGCATCTTGCCCAGCATTTCTTTGGATTCGGTCTTGGGACCGATGGTGCAGACGATTTTGGTCTTTTTCATGTCAGTCTTCATGGTTAAGGAATTTCCGCCGTGCAATATACACCAGTTTTTGGATACTTTTTATGATCCAGAAACAACGTTTTGAGCGAAAACGGCCTCAATTTGAAAGATAACGTTTTCGATCACAGCTCATTTTAGGGGCTAAAATAATTGATTTTCCGCAACTGAGGCCATTTGGTTCCCATTTCTGGCCCCGCATCCTGCCCGATCCCATGTTGTTAAATGACAAACAACAGGGCCCCATTGCGGGGGCGATCCGGCCCGATGCCGTTGGCCGTCATCCAGTGTAGTCACTCCCTCCCGCGGCGTCAGGACGAAGCAACGCAAGGCTGGAGCCGGTAGGCCTACAGCGGAAAAAAACGCCGCCCCTCCCGGCACGCCGGGAGGGGCGGCAGCCCTCTGGATCAGCCGAAGAACCAGTAGCCGCGGTTGACCAGCCGGGTCAGCAGTTGCAGGAAGCCCGCCTGATCGGCCAGTTCCACCAGCGCGTCCTGGGTGATGATGTCCTTGTCGCACAGGAGTGCGATGGCGGCCGGATCCTCGCTTGGCAGGGTCCAGGCTTCGCCGTCGATGTAGCAGGTGCGGCTCTCGCCGCTGAACCAGACGCTGCGCAACCCCGGCACCTTGATGGCGGGCTCCCCCTGGCTCAGCAGGTCGGCCACCTCGTCGGCGCTGTAGTCCGGCTCCACCGGATTGACGTCCAGATCGTGCTTGGCCTCGGAGATCATGGTGCCGAACCACTCCTTGAACAGGGTCTCGTCGTCGAGGGCCTGTTGCATCAGCTCCCGCAGGCGGTGCAGCTCATGGGGCTGGATCTCCCCGTGGCGGGCGCGGGGCTGGAGGTCCGGGTCGCCGTAACGTTCGGTGCGGATCTCGTTGTCGATCAGGTGATCGGCAAAGGAGGAGACAAGGGCCTTGGCGTCCGGTGCGCGGAAACCCACCGAGAAGTTCAGGGAGGGCTCGATGGCGTAGCCCTCGTGGGGGAATCCGGGCGGGATGTAGAGGATGTCGCCCGGCTCCATGATGACGTCGATGATCGCCTCGAACGGCTCGCAGTGCAGCAGGGCCGCGTGGGCGGCGAACTCGTTCAAGGGCTTGGCATCGCCGACCCGCCAGTGACGCTTGCCCTGACCCTGGGTGATGAAGACGTCGTAGTTGTCGATGTGGGGGCCGACACCGCCGTGAGGGGTGGAGAAGCTCACCATCACATCGTCAAAGCGCCAGCCCGGTATGAACTGGAAGGGCACCGCCAGCTCGTGCACCTCGGGTACCCAGTGGTTGCACGCCTGCACCAGCACGGTCCAGTTCTCTTCCCCCAGGTGATCGTAGGATTCGAAGGGGCCGTGGGCCGCCTCCCACTTGTTGTTGAAGCGGGTGACCAGGCGCGATTCAATCACCTCTTCCATGGCCAGACCCGCCAGCTCGTCCGGGCTGATGGGATCCTGAAAGTCGGTGAAACCGCCCTTGATGAGGAGCGGGCGCTTCTGCCAGTAGTGCTCGAGGAAGTGAGCGATATCCAGATTGAGTTGGTACATGGTGCTTCTCGTATCTTGTGAGAGGGCTTGCCCAAGGCGGGCTTGGGCAAGGGCTCTGAAATGGCCCGATAGAGGGTGATCATATCAAATGGGCCAAAATCAACGGGGGCCCTGCCGTCATGACAGAGCCCCCGCCGGTTCGGTTACATCACTTATTTCAGCAGATCGACCAGACGCTGGGCGTCGCCGATGTAGTTGGCCGGGGTCAGCTTCTTGAGCTCGACCTTGACTGCTTCCGGCAGTGCCAGGGTGTCGATGAAGGTGCGCATCCCTTCGGCGTCGACGCGGCGACCACGGGTCAGCTCTTTGAGCTTCTCGTAGGGCTTCTCGATGCCGTAGCGGCGCATCACGGTCTGGATGGGTTCCGCCAGCACTTCCCAGTTGGCGTCCAGATCGGCGGCCATGGCGTCCGCGTTGGCTTCCAGCTTGGAGATGCCCTTCAGGGTCGCCTGATAGGCAATCAGGGAGTAACCCACCGCCACACCCAGGTTGCGCAGCACGGTCGAGTCGGTGAGATCACGCTGCCAGCGGGAGATGGGCAGTTTGCTCGCCAGGTGCTGGAACACGGCGTTGGCCAGACCCAGGTTGCCTTCGGAGTTCTCGAAGTCGATGGGGTTGACCTTGTGGGGCATGGTGGAGGAGCCGATTTCGCCGGCGATGGTGCGCTGCTTGAAGTGACCCAGGGAGATGTAACCCCAGACGTCACGGTCAAAGTCGATCAGGATGGTGTTGAAGCGGGCCAGGGCGTCGAACAGCTCGGCGATGTAGTCGTGGGGCTCGATCTGGGTGGTGTAGGGGTTCCAGGTCAGGCCGAGAGAAGTGACGAACTCCTCGGAGAACTGGTGCCAGTCCACATCCGGGTAGGCGCTGATGTGGGCGTTGTAGTTGCCCACGGCACCGTTGATCTTGCCCAGCAGCTCCACCGCCATGATCTGCTTGAGCTGGCGCTCCAGACGGTAGGCGACGTTGGCCATCTCCTTGCCCATGGTGCTCGGGGTCGCCGGCTGACCGTGGGTGCGTGACAGCAGCGGCATGTCGCGGTACTCGACGGCCAGGCGCTTGATCTCACCGATGAGCTTTTCGCAATAAGGCTTGATCACCTCTTCCCGGGCGGTCTTCAGCATCAGGCCGTGAGAGTTGTTGTTGATGTCTTCCGAGGTGCAGGCGAAGTGAATGAATTCGCTGACGGCGGCCAGCTCCGGGTTCACTTCCACCTTCTCTTTCAGGAAGTACTCCACCGCTTTCACATCATGGTTGGTGGTGCGCTCGATCTGTTTGATGCGGGCGGCATCCTGCTCGTTGAAGTTGCTGACGATGCCGTCAAGCACGGCATTGGCTGCCTCGCTCAGGGCAGGGACTTCCGGGATCCCGGCGTGGCTGGCCAGTTTTTGCAACCAGCGCACCTCGACTTCGACGCGAAAACGCAGCAGACCGAATTCGGAGAAGATAGGGCGCAGGGCATCGGCCTTGTCGCCATAACGACCGTCAATCGGGGAAACGGCAGTCAGCGCGGACAGCTCCATGGGGTGAACTCCTGATGATTGGTGTGGGGGTTAAAATCGTTTGGCCAGTTCCACCATCTTCTTGCGGGCGAAGATGATCTGGGTACGGCTGCCGCCGAGCTGGCGCCACAGCACCACGGCGCGGATGCCTGCGAGCAGCAGGGCGCGCACCTTGTGCTGCACCAGGGGCTGCTGCAGGAAGAGCGGGGTGCCCGCCACCTGGATGCGCGGCCCGATGGGGCTGATAAGGTCGCTGTAGATGCTCGCCATGTTGGCCAGGATCTGCTCGTCGAGCAGATCGAAATGCTGTTGCTGGCGGCCGATCTGGCTGATCCGCTCCCCCAGCATGTTGAGGATGTCCTTGCGCTTGGCGAGCTTGCGCTCCAGCGCGATCAGGCTCACCACGTAGCGGGTCAGCTCGGCATTCTTCTGGCTGCCGTCGGCCCCCAGCTGTTCCACCAGGGCGCGATAGCCGTCGCGAATGGCCAGGTGGCTGCCGAACACTTCCAGCGGCTGTGTGGGGTTGGTGACCAGAATGCTTTGCAGGCTCTCGCGCAGGGAGGCTTCGTCGCAGGAGCCGTCACGGGCCACTTTCTGCACCAGATAGGCGGCCTGGCAGATGCCTGCGAAGGCCATGGTTCTGTCTTGGAATTTGTCGCTCATATCTTCACAGCCCTGTTCTGTTCTTTCACCGGCCGATGCCATTATCCGGCCTGGAATGTGTCGGCCATGTCTTCACAGCCCTGTTCTGTTCTTTCACCGGCCGATGCCATTATCCGGCCTGGAATGTGTCGGCCATGTCTTCACAGCCCTGTTCTGTTCATTCACCGGCCGATGCCATGATCCGGCCTGGAATGTGTCGGCCATGTCTTCACAGCCCTGTTCTGTTCTTTCACCGGCCGATGCCATGATCCGACCTGGAATGTGTCGGCCATGTCTTCACAGCCCTGTTCTGTTCATTCACCGGCCGATGCCATGATCCGGCCTGGACGTTGCCAATCATGTATCGCTGCCTGGTACTGTTTTTCTTTGTCCCCTCTCCCTCAGGGAGAGGGTCAGGGTGAGGGTGGTGACCCCCTCATCCCCAACCCTTCTCCCGCGAGGGGAGAAGGGAGTACAGCGCGGACGCTCGTGAGCGCCCAGCCCTTAGACCGGATGGCTGAAACGTTGTTCGATGATGCCGCCGCCCAGACACACTTCCCCGTCGTAGAAGACGGCGGACTGGCCCGGGGTCACCGCAGCCTGTTTCTCGTCGAAGATGACCCGGATGGTCTCATCGTCGATGGGCTGGATCAGGCAGGGGATGTCTTCCTGACGATAACGGGTCTTGACGGTGCAGCGGCGCGGCGCGCGAATGGGGGTGCGATCCACCCAGTGCAGCTGGCTCGCGACCAGGCCGTCGGAGTAGAGGCGGGGGTGTTCCCCTTGCGCCACCACGAGCGTGTTGCGCTCCACCTCTTTGTCCACCACGTACCAGGCCTCTTCGGTGGCATCTTTGCGACCGCCGATGCCAAGCCCCTTGCGCTGGCCCAGGGTGTGGTACATCAGCCCCTGATGCTCGCCGATGATCTTGCCGTCCACGGTTTCGATGGGGCCGGGCTGGGCGGGCAGGAACTTGGCCAGGAAGTCCTTGAACTTGCGCTCACCGATGAAGCAGATGCCGGTGGAGTCTTTCTTCTTGGCGGTGATGAGATCCAGCTGCTCGGCGATGCGGCGCACCTCGGGTTTTTCCAGATCCCCGACCGGGAACAGGCTCTGACCCACCTGGGCTTCGCTCAGGGTATAGAGGAAGTAGCTCTGATCCTTGTTGGTATCCAGACCGCGCAGCAGGCGCGGGCGGCCGGTGCTGTCGTCACGGCGCACATAGTGGCCGGTGGCGATGTAGGTGGCCCCCAGCTCTTCGGCGGCGAATTCCAGGAACGCCTTGAACTTGATCTCCTTGTTGCACAGGATGTCCGGGTTCGGGGTGCGACCCGCCTTGTACTCTTCCAGGAAGTGCTCGAAGACGTTGTCCCAGTATTCGGCGGCGAAGTTGATGGTGTGGAGTTTCATCCCCAGCTTGTCGCAGACGGCCTTGGCATCAGCCAAATCCTGGGCGGCAGAGCAGTACTCGTCCGTGTCGTCTTCTTCCCAGTTCTTCATGAACAAGCCTTCGACCTGATAGCCCTGCTGCTGGAGCAGGTAGGCCGAGACGGAAGAATCCACGCCGCCGGACATGCCGACGATCACCTTGATTTGGCTGTTGTCTGTCATTAGTCGAAGTTACCAGTTCGTTTAAACGGGGCGTATTCTACCAGAGTTTTGCGCCCCCGGTCACATCTCCCTGCCGCCGTTCCCCTCGGAAGCCCGGCGGCGGGAAATCGTTTTTCTTGTCTCGGCCCCATAGCGTCAAAAAGAGCGTCCAATGGCGCTTAGATAAAGGCCTTGAGGGCCGACAGCGGCAGCCTGGTGCCTGCCAGATAGTCCTGAATGCACTGCCACACCAGGGGGCTTCGCAGGGCGGGCTTGCACTCGGCAATCTCCTCCAGGCTGAGCCAGTGACAGGCCAGTACGTCACCGTCGGGATCCTCTGGATGGTGCTGACCGGGCGACTTTTCAAGGTCGAAGATGACGGCGGTGCGCACAAAGGTGGCCTCGCTGTCCGCCGGTTTGAAGAGGTAGACCCCGAGCCAGCCGGTTGGGGCGGCGGTGAGTCCCGTCTCCTCCTTCAGCTCGCGGCAGGCCGCCTGGATGAGATCTTCTCCCGGCTCCACGTGGCCGGCGGGCTGGTTGAAGCGGCGCTTGCCCGCAATCTCCTCTTCCACCAGCAAGAAACGCCCCTGCCAGTGCACCAGGGCGGCCACGGTGAGGCGGGTGGGCAGCGGTGGGTGATCGCTCATAAGGACTCCTTGTCTTGTTGTCTGTGCCCCGGCAGGGGCGCTCGATGCAGATCCGCTGTCGCCTTCATTCAGAGGGCTTGGGGCGAGCCGGACGGCGGGCGGTGGTGCGCCCGCCGCTGCGATGGCCGGGGCGCGGGTCTGCCCCGCGGCGGTCCCGCCCCTGGGGTGGCTCCTGATCTGTTGGCCGAGCGGTGCGGGGGGCGCTGCGGCCAGTGCCCCCCGCTGCGGCGGATGCCCGTGCTTTGCCTTGCGTGGCGGCTGGTCGTGGCGCGGGTGCCAGCTCGGGGGCGGGCAGGGCGCGGCTCTCTCCCGGCGCCAGCCCATCGAGGGTCCACTCCCCGATGGCGTAGCGGATGAGGCGCAAGGTGGGGTGGCCGATGTGGGCGGTCATGCGCCGCACCTGGCGGTTGCGCCCCTCCACTATTTTGATCTCCAGCCAGCAGGTGGGGATCTCCCTGCGCTCGCGAATGGGCGGGTTGCGTGGCCACACCGCAGGGTCATCCATGATGCGCGCCCCGGCGGGCAGGGTCATGCCGTCGTTGAGCTCCACACCGGCGCGAAGGGCGGCCAGTTTCTCCTCGCTCGGGATGCCTTCCACTTGCACCCAGTAGGTCTTGGGGGTCTTCTCTCCCGGCTGTGTGAGGCGTGCCTGCAACTTGCCGTCGTTGGTGAGCAGCAAGAGCCCTTCGCTGTCTCGATCCAGCCTGCCCGCGGCATAGATGCCGGGCTCGGTGATGTAATCCTTGAGGGTCTCGCGGCCCGCCTCGTCGGTGAACTGGCAGAGCACCATGTAGGGCTTGTTCAGGAGCAGCAGCTTGCGATCCACCGGGGCGGGGGCCGGTTTGCGCTCGTTGACGCTCCGTGTGTGCCGGGCCTCCCGGCGTTGGGATGGGGGCACAGTGGTAGGCCCGCTGGCCGTGCGGCCTGCGTCAGGGCGGGCGGAGAGGGAGAGACGGGGACGGGCTGATTTCATCGCATGCCTACCAAAAACAGGGGATGGCGGAGTGTACCACAGGGGGCGGCCATCAGGGGGAGAGCGGGGCTTCCCTCTCGGGTCAGGGGGTGGCGATGTCCGGCGCCAGTGCGAGGGAGAGGCGCAGCATGTCCTTGTGCTGGATGCCGTGCTCCATCAGGGGCTCGGGATAGTGGATGAGGAAGTGATCCTTCACGACGGCATGGACGCGAAAGCCGTGGCGCTGGTAATAGGCGAGCTGGTGGCCGAAGCTGCCGGTACCGAGTTCGACGCGGCCTATCCCCTTCCCGGCCAGGTTCTCCAGCACGAAGCGCAGCAGGCCGGAGCCGATGCCCTGCTGCTGGCGGTTGGGGGCAACGGCGATGTTGAATATCTCGGCGGTTTGCTCCCCCACCAGGCCCGCCACGCAGGCCCCCACGACCTCGTTGTCCGCCAGGGCGGCAAAGCCCCAGGCCCCGGGCAGGTAGGCGGCGATGCGCGACGCGGCGGGATCGGCCTCCAGCAGCAGGGCCAGCGGCAGGTGGGCGGGGTTCATCTCGACAAACGTCATCCTTGTTTCTCTCCCTGTTTGTGACGGCGCGCGGCGCGCAGCACGATGGCGGGCTTGACCGACGTGGTGGCCCGGGCGGCGTTCCTCTCACACGGCATCTCGCCCGGTGTGGATGCCACCAGCCGGATCTGGGTCTGCCACTGCTGCTTGCCGCGGGCACGCCCTTGCCCCTGTCCCCGATAGGGTTCACCCGCATCTCAGTGGGCGTCATGCCGGGGAACAGGGGGGCTGGTCCCCGGGATCGGCGCCGGGCGGTTGAGCAGGAAGACCACCTCGCCCCGGTAGTGGGGGGAGGCGGCCAGTGTTGTCTGCCAGGCGGGATCCCACTCCCCATCCTGCACCAGCCCGACCTTGAACGGGATGGTCAGGTGAGCCATGGCGGGCAGATAGGCCTGATAGCCCGGCACCGTGCGCGTGCCCTGATAGGTCTGGATCACCAGTTCGTCCACGGGCAGGCGATTGAGCTCTGCCACGTCCCCCGTTTTCGCCCAGTCGAGCAGCCCCGTCACGCTGAGCTTGCACCCGGGAGGCAGGGCGCGCCGCAGTTGTTGCAGGGCGTTGCCATAGCGATCTAGCTGGCGGGTCGCCGCATCGAAGTCGATCTGGATGCCCGCCACCCTGGCCCCGGCCGCGCGCCACCCCTCGTAGAGGCGCACCAGCACCTGCTCGTGGGCGGGGGAGAGGGGGAGGGCGTTGACACGCACCACCAGCCAGACCTGCCCGGCCTTGAGGGGAGAGGGAACCCGCCCCAGCTTGACGAAGCGGGGACCGCCGGGCCTGTCCAGGATCTCCCCCTGATGCAGATAGAGGGTGCTGGCCTGTTCCAGTACCGGCTGGTGGCGGGTGGCGGACCAGAGCCAGAACCCGTGATAGGCGCTGGCATCGACACTGGCCTCAAGGGGGGTGGCCAGGGCCGTCAGCAGCAGCGCCAGCAGGGCGCGTTCAGGGGGTCTGCTCATGGCTCACCAGTAGTATTTGAGGGATCTGGCCCACACCGAGTTGCCATAGCGCTGCTTGAGGGTGTTGAACCAGGCCTGCCGGGTGCGTTTGGGGATCTCCTGGCTGTCGCAGCTGTTGTAGCCGGAGGGGGCATAGCACTGGATGGCGCGATAGAGGGCATAGCTCTTGTCTTCGGGCTCCGCCTTGGGGTTGGCCATCACGGCCTGATAGAGGGCGAGGCGACTCGGGAACGTGGGGCGCTCGTCTTGCGCCAGCCCCCAGATCATCTCGCGATCCTGCCACAGGTCGATATGGGGATCCCGGCTGCGCAGATACTCCCCGAAGCAGTTGAGGGCATGACCATCGTCGGGGCGCTGCACCAGGGTGCCAAGGGTCTGGGCCAGATCCCGGCAGTGGTAGCCCTGGGGCGTCCCCTCTCCGCGCCACTGGAACGCCGAGAGGCGCACATCCCCGTTGGGCACGGGTTCCCAGGGCGCGTCGGCGGGAGGGGTCGCCTCCTTGTAATCGGCGGGGATGAGGGCCACATCCTGCAAGAAGGTGGCCGGGTCGCTGGCGATGAGATCCCGTACCAGCAGGGTATGGAGCGCAATCTGCCGCTCCGCCGCGCTCGGGCCCTGACTGGCTTGCTGGCGCAACAGGGCGGGGTCGGCCTCCTGCTTGAGCACGGCCGCGCGGATGCGCAGCTGGGTGATGGGGCTGCCCGGCTGGAAGATGGCGGCCGTGTTGCCGGTACGCACCCAGTGATCCGCCAGCACGTTCTCCACGAACGACTGCTGGGCCTGACCCAGGGGGGAGGCCACCAGCGCCATCAGGGCCTGCTCGGCCTTGTCGAAGGCCTTCATGCCCTGCCAGGCCCAGATGCGCAGCATCTGGTGGCTGAATGCCAGGGTGGCGTCCTCCTGCCCTGAGGAGGGCAGGGCCAGCACCTGCTCGAACTGCTTGTCCAAAAAGAGGGCGTAGGCCTTGAGATAGGCCGCCTGCGCCTGGTGACCGGTTTTTTGCAGGTGCGCGATGGCGTCGTCCAGCTGGGCATCTTGCCAGTCCCGCGGCCGCTCATAGGTCGGTCTGAGACCCCGCAGGGCATTGACGAACAGCAGCGCCGGCTGGGCCGAGTCCTGATAGGCCGCCTGATGGCGATAGGCATCGCCACTGAGCAGGGTGAGATCGATCTCGTTGACCAGGGCCTCCAGCGCCGGCAAGGGCTGGCGGGTTGCCATGGCCTCGTCATAGGCATCCCGCAGGGCGCCGAGATCACCGGCCATCCACTGGATGCGTCTGAACAGTCCTCTGGTCGAGCTGGCGTAGCGCCCTTGCGGGTAGGCTACCAGATAGGCCTGGCCCTGGGCCATGGCGCGGCGAAGGGCCTCTTTGTCGCTCCTGGTCACGTCCTGATCGCCGTATTCGTCCTTCGCCTCCTTCATCGCGAGGTTGATCTCCGTGCGCATCACCATGTAGGTCGCGCTCTCGGCCACCCAGGGGGCCTTGGCCTGCTGCAAGGCGGCAAAGCCTGCGCGGGCCTCCTCGAAGCGGCTCTCGTAGAAGTGCCGGGCGGCTTGCAGATACCCTTGCCACTCCAGGGCAGCACCGCTCATTTCGGTCGCGGGGGCGGGGCTCTCTTGCTGCCCCAGGATCAGCAGACGGCTTCGCAGCAGCGACGTGCGCTCCGGGGCGGGCACCTCGCTCTGCTCGAGGGCGTCCAGAAACGCGCTGACCGAGGAGAGGGAGTTGGAGATGGCGTGGCCGTAGAGGGAGTCGTGGCCCGCGTAGTGCTCGAGCAGCGGGGGGAGGGACGGGTCGTAGGCGGCCAGCCGGCTGCCGAGCTGCTCGCGCAGCGCCGGGTCCTCCACCTCCTCCGGCTGGGGGAGGCGGGTGAGGTAGAACAGCGGCTGGCTGCGCTCGTTCAGCGGATCCGCCGGCAGGGTGAAGGGGAGGGGGTGATGCTGGGCATCCCCCAGCAGCATCAGCAGGTTGCCCCGGGTGTCGTTCTCGTTGAGATAGAGCGGATAGGTGGGGAGAGGGCAGTCGGTGAGCCAGAAGCCGCACCCGTCACCGTCACCGGAGGCGAGGGCGGGCAGTGCAACCAGCGTCATCGCCAGCACTGAGCAGTGGGTCAGAGATGTCATGGGATCGCTATCCGTTTGTGGGCCCGCGCCGTGCGTGATGCCCGGGCCGGAAAAGGGTTTTGCAGTGGCGGGCAATAGTACGAAAGAGGGTCACAAACGACAACCCATTCTGACCTGGTCGGCGCTCTCTCTGTCAGGACGCCTGCGCCATCTCCCTGCCCCGAGCATGTGCTCTTTGCTGCTTCGCGGATGTCAGCATCTGCCATCGCCATACAAAAAGGGCGAATGTGGATGCTTATATCGGGGGCTCTTCGGTGCGAAAGAGCGCCTTGCCGCAGGCGAGGCAGGTGTGGCGAAAGCGATGATCAGGCCAGCCGGTCTGGGGGTGGCCCAGCACCTTGTCGGAGCTGCAGGCGCAGCAGCGCGCCCCATGTTCATCGTCGATGGCGCATTCGGGATGCTGGTGCAGGTAGTCGGCGCGGGTGGACAGGCGCAGCCAGTCGGGCTGGGCATGGCGCTGGTTCCAGAAATAGCACCCATAGAAGGTGCCTGCGGCGACGGGCAGGGCAAACCACCAGAAGAGATCCATGTCATGACTCCGACGAGAGGGGATGAGGGCGGCAACAACCCGCTCAGCAGGCGTGGTGCGGCTTCATTTTATCGGGGCGGGAGTGGGGCGGGATATGCCCGGATGGGTAACAAGCGAACCTGCTGGTGGTCGGGTTGGCAAGCCGCAGGGCCGGGGTTGGGGATTATCTATCCATTAAAGAGATGGATTGTGTCATAACCTATCGTGTTTTTGGATGGACAAGGGGGCCTTTCCGGTCGCAAAACCTGGAGATCGGGGAGTTTTTGTGAAAAAAAATGTGCATACACTCGTCATGCCGATCTCAAGGGCGTCATTGAGCGAATCATAAATTTCAAGCTATTGATATCAATGGAAAAAACAGTGTTTTTATCAGGCGTTTTCAGGGTGGATGATGGGGTTTCATAAGGAGCTTTAACCCATTTTCTAGATTGGTTTTTGCATAATCAATCGTTTATTTTGTTGGACAATTGGGGAAAACCTGGTGTCCAATCGGGTGAGCAGGTTGGCCAAACAGTGCCGTCAGCCAGTGTGTAACCCGAGATGTAAGGAGACATCCTGATGGAAAAACTTGACCAAAAAATCGACACCATGCGCCAGGAGTTCGAGTCCCAGGGGCAAAAACAGGCCCAGGACAGATGGCAGGCCAGGGTCGATGAACTGCAACGGGAGCGCAGCGAAGCGCCCCAGCCGGAAGCGGCAGAACACTAGCCCCTGGCGGCCTTGTGGCCACCAAGTGAGCGCATAATGAAAAACCACCGCCCTGTTCGGGGCGGTGGTTTTTTTTGCGCAGTGGCTAGAGGCGATAGAGGTTCTGGGCCGCATCGAACAGCTCCGCGCTCTCGCCGGTGCCGCCGTTGAAGACGGTGTGGAAGAAGCGCAGCACCTTCTCGTTGGCGAGGGCATCCCCTTCGAAGTAGGCGTGAGAGTCCCCCACATGGGGCTGATTGGTCACGTCCACATAGGTGGCCGTTCTGGCGTCCAGCCGCCGGGTGTAGTGGCCGAGCCTCGCCTTTTGCTGCTCCCCCATCTTCATGCGCGATGCCATCAGGGCACCATCGCGCTCATTGATGGTGATGTAGAGGCGGTTGCGACACTGGATGCGATCGACCCACTGGGCGTGAAGCTCGTTGTTGGTGTCGGCGGCGGCCATGATGATGTTGTCGAACAGCAGCTGGTTGGCGTGGTAGGTGGTGCTGCCCAGCAGGTGCTTGAACAGGTAGTTGCCCATGCTGTGCAGCAGCAGGTTGATGGTGAAGGGGCAGCGCTTGTTTACCTCCTTGGCGAAGTAACGATCCCAGGCCTCGCCGTTGTCGGCGAACTTCTTCTGGGCCTTCTCTTCTAGTTGCGTCACATACTGGCCGTTGAACTCGTCGATCAGCCCCTTCATCTTCTCCAGCACCCGGTCAAGGGCCCCGGCCGAGGCCAGGGCATCGCGCTTGTCGCTCTTGTAGCTCAGCACGCCCCGGGCACCGCCGCCATTGGCGGGCCAGCTGAAGCAGAGCACCTCGACGCCGTACCGGGCCTCGAGCCCCGCGGCTCGCTCCAGCACATCGTCAAGATCGTTGTTGAAGCCGTGTACGAACAGCAGCAGGTGTTTGCCGGTCTTGAGCTTCTGCTTGGCCGTGCTGCCGGTCCCGGCGCAGCGCTCCAGCAGCTTGCGCGCCACATAGGCGCTGGCCGGGTGGGGGAGGTCGGGGTCAAGGCCGACGCTGGCGGCCATCTCGGCGGTGATCTGATCCGGCAGCAGGTCCAGCTGCCACTGCTTGCCCTGACGCCGGGCCTCGGCGAGGCGCAGTTCGTTGGGGCCCTCTGCGGGTTTTTCGCCAAAGATCTCGCTGGGGGTCTTGCCCTGCTCGTTGACCATCCGGTTGGTGACGATAAACATGGTGTTCTCCTTGTTGTCGTGCTCTCTTCATGATCGGCCACGCCCCGGGCGCCCCGATCACTGGCAAAGAGCCTAGTCCGGATCCGGCTGCCTGTCCCCCGGCGCGCCTTGCCTCGCCAAAGGGGTTACGACGATGTAAAGGCGAACGGGATTTGGGGGAATGGCGCCTTCGGGGCGGCGAGGGCAGGAAGACGCTGTCATCACTAGAGGAAGAGGCCCGGATGGACGGGGCCTGCGCCTCGTCAGGACCAGAGGGCAGCGAGGGAGTAGGGGATCCTCAGGCGCACTGTGATCCACTCCCCGACTATGGTCTGACATGCACGCCCGCTATTTGATTATGCAAATGGATGGGCTTAAGATGGCCGCGCGCAACGATCAGATTGATAACAAACGGAAGTTAGGAGATGCCGATGGAAAGCAAAGTAGTTATCCCGACCCAGGGCCAGAAAATCACAGTCGATGCCAGCGGCAAGCTGCAGGTTCCCCACAATCCCATCATTCCGTTTATCGAAGGGGATGGTATCGGTGTGGACGTGACCCCGGCCATGTTGAATGTGGTGAATGCTGCGGTCGAGAAAGCCTACAAAGGCGAGCGCAAGATCGCCTGGATGGAGATCTATACCGGCGAGAAATCGACTCATGTCTATGGCGAAGGTGCCTGGCTGCCGGCCGAAACCCTGGATTTCATTCGTGAATACTGCGTGGCCATCAAGGGCCCGCTGACCACCCCGGTCGGCGGTGGTATTCGCTCCCTCAACGTGGCCCTGCGCCAGGAGCTGGACCTCTACGTCTGCCTGCGCCCGGTCCGTTACTACGAAGGGACCCCGAGCCCGGTCAAGCACCCCGAGCTGACCGACATGGTGATCTTCCGCGAGAACGCCGAAGACATCTACGCTGGCATCGAGTGGAAGGCGGACAGCGATGAAGCCAAGAAGGTGATTGCTTTCCTGCAAAACGAGATGGGCGTGAAGAAAATTCGCTTCCCCGAGTCCTGCGGCATCGGCATCAAGCCCATGTCCAAGGCCGGTACCGAGCGTCTGGTCCGTGCCGCCATCGAGTACGCCATCGACAACGATCGCGACTCCGTGACCCTGGTGCACAAGGGCAACATCATGAAGTTCACCGAGGGTGCCTTCAAGGATTGGGGCTATGCCCTGGCCCAGAAAGAGTACGATGCCCAGCTCATCGACGGCGGCCCCTGGTGCTCCTTCAAGAACCCGAAGACCGGCAAGACCATCGTGGTCAAGGACGTCATCGCCGATGCCTTCCTGCAACAGATCCTGCTGCGCCCGGCCGAGTATGACGTCATCGCCTGTATGAACCTCAACGGCGACTACATCTCCGACGCGCTGGCGGCCCAGGTCGGCGGCATCGGCATCGCCCCGGGCGCCAACATCGGCGACGGTGTGGCCCTGTTCGAGGCTACCCACGGCACCGCGCCCAAGTACGCCGGTCAGGACAAGGTCAACCCGGGTTCCCTCATCCTCTCCGCCGAGATGATGCTGCGCCACCTGGGTTGGACCGAGGCGGCCGACCTCATCGTCAAGGGTATGGAAGCGGCGATTGCCAACAAGACCGTCACCTATGACTTCGAGCGACTGATGGAAGGTGCCACCCTGCGTTCCTGCTCCCAGTTCGCCCAGGACATGATCGACCAGATGTGATCCGGGTCGTTGAAATGCAAAACCGGCGCCATGAGCGCCGGTTTTTTTATGGAGGAGAGCAGGTCGTCAGGTGGTTTTTTCCACGTGCTGCTCGTAGATCTGCTGCCATTTGCTGGTCTCGGCCTCATCTCCACGGGCCTGCCAGAATTCGCAGATGGAGCTGGCGAGCTCGGATGCCATGGCGTGGTCTCCGTCACGGCGGCTCATCAGATATTGTCCCAACCAGCTTTGATATTGTTTCATCGCCCGATCTCCTTATCTAAGGTGCCCAGAGGGGAGTGCTCCTGGCGTCAAGGTCGCGCAGGAGCGATTCGAACTGGGCACATGTTGTGCTGCGCCCGGCAGGTGTTGGTCGCCGGATCCGGTGGTTATCTCACCGGAAAAAGGGGACAACGGGGCGCAGATGTCAAAAAACGGTCTCTATCGTATCACAAAATAACCAGTCAGTGGGGCTGGATGACAAATCAGGCTGTCCAGCAGTCTGGCCGTCTGTGTCATGGTGGCGAGGGCTGAGGTGCCATCTTGCTGATCTCGCAGCAGAAAAACCCGCCAGGTCGGCGGGTCACGGGGGCGAAAAAAAGATCAGATCCGGGCGCAGGCCAGGTATTTTTCCATCTCCTCGGCGGGCACCATGCCGCCGCCGGTGGCCCACACCAGGTGGGTGGCCCCGGCCATCTTGGCAGCATCCAGTCCCTGCCCACTCTGCCACTCAAGGTTGGTGGCCACTCGCCAGGGGCCTGCCATGCCCGCCAGTGCCGAGGGCTCGAGCCGGATCTCTTCATCCCGGGCCAGGAGCCCCAGCAGGTCGTACATCTCCTGATCGCTCAGGGTGTAGAAGCCCGCAAGCAGGCGTTCCATGGCGCGGCCGACAAAACCGGAGGCGCGTCCCACCGCGAGGCCGTCGGCGGCGGTGAGGTTGTCGATGCCAAGGTCTTGCACCGCAATGGCATCGTGCAACCCGGTGTGGACCCCGAGCAGCATGCAGGGGGAGTGGGTAGGTTCGGCGAAGAAGCAGTGCACGTTGTCCCCAAACGCCAGCTTGAGACCAAAGGCCACCCCGCCGGGGCCACCGCCGACGCCGCAAGGCAGGTAGACGAAGAGCTGATGGTCGGCGTCCACCCTGATGCCCATCTCGTCGAACTGCTTTTTCACCCGCTCGCCTGCCACCGCATAGCCGAGGAACAGGGTGCGGGAGTGCTCGTCATCGATGAAGAAGCAGGCGGGATCACGTTCGGCCTCCTTGCGTCCCTGCTCCACCGCCACCCCGTAATCCTCGGCGTATTCCACGACGATGGCGCCATGTTGGCGCAACTTTTTCTTCTTCCACTCCCGCGCATCGGCGGACATGTGGACGGTGACGCGAAAGCCGAGGCGGGCGCTCATGATGCCGATGGAGAGGCCGAGGTTGCCGGTCGACCCCACCGCGATGCTGTATTGGCTGAAGAAGTGGCGGAACTCGTCCGAGAACAACGTGCGATAGTCATCCGTCTCGCGCAGCAGCCCAGCCTGGATGGCCAGGTGTTCGGCATGGGCCAGCACCTCGTGGATGCCGCCGCGCGCCTTGATGGAGCCGGAGATGGGCAGGTGGCTGTCTTGTTTGAGCAGCAACCTGCCGGTGAGTTCGACGCCATAGCGCCCATTGAGGGTCCCCTGCAGGGTCGGGATGGCGGCGATCCCGGACTCGATGATGCCGTGGCTGGCGCGGGTTTCGGGGAAGGCCTCGCACAGGTAGGGGGCGAAGCGGGCGAGCCGGGCGGAGGCGGCGGCCACATCGTGCCGGGTGAGCCCCACATGGGGCAATCCTTCCGCGAGGGAGGTGGCCCCCGGATTGAACCAGGTCACAGGGGTGAGGGCGATCAGCGGTTCGAGCAGGGGGAAGCGGGCGATGAGCCCGGCAATGTCGGTGTGTGTCATGAAAGCCTCTCGGGGTGGTGACGGAATCATCCCATTGAACGGCGCCAGCGTTGCCGTGACAAATGATAAAACGCGTGGCTTGGATGAGCTCAATTGATGCAAATGGCCATCTGCCCTGCTGTGCCTTCGAATACGGGTGAGTTGGGTCTTCCTGGTGAATGCAAACCTCGCCCTTCTGGTATCATCTGCCAGATAAAAGAGAGGGAGGCCCAACCATGCAACGCGATGAGCACCCGGGGGTGAGGAGCAAGCTGCTCAGCAGCCATCAGCTCGCCAGGCTCCACACCTTCGAGGCAGCGGCCCGCCACGGCTCCTTTGCGCTCGCCGCCGACGAGCTTTCCTTGAGCCCAAGCGCGGTGAGCCACCGCATCTCGGCCCTGGAAGAGGCGCTCGGTTTTTTGCTGTTCCAGCGCTTTCACCGCAAGGTGGCCTTGACCACGGAGGGGCAGCGCATTTTCTGGGCCCTCACCTCCTCCCTGGAGTTCATCAATCAGGAGGTGCTGGAAATCAGGGAGCAGGCGCTGTCGGGCTCCCTGACGCTGCACTCGCGCCCCTCCATCGCCCAGTGCTGGCTGGTGCCAAGGCTCGCCGATTTTTCCCGTCTGCATCCTCACATCGAGCTCAACCTGCTGACGGGCAACGAGCACATAAACCTGCACGGCTACGGCATCGATCTGACCCTCAACTTCGATGCCAGAACCCCGACGGGCCTGGCCATCCACCCCCTGATGGATGAATACATGGTACCGGTGTGCAGCCCTCAATACGCCAGCGACCACGGTCTGATGGGGGAGGTGGGGAATCTGCAGCAGTGCCGCCTGCTCCATGACAGGCAAGCCTGGGGCCTGGACACCGACAGCGACGAGTGGCGCACCTGGGGGAGTCACTGGCATCTCTCCCTGGAGGCCTGCTCGTCACACATGGGATTTGATCGAGCGGATCTGGCGATCCTTGCCGCCACCCACCACGCCGGTGTCGCCATGGGGCGCAGGCAACTGGCAAGCCAGGCGCTGGCGAGCGGAGCGCTAGTGATGCCCTTCCCGGACATGGCGGTGCGCTGCGAGCCGCGTTATTACCTGGCGACCCTCCCTCACCGCCAGTGTCCCAAGATCCAGGCATTCATCCGCTGGATACAGGATCAGGCGCAAGGGGCATCCTGACACGGGACCTGGTTTATTGTCCGCGAAGGTCATGGCCATGAGCGCACTATTTGTACAATAAGTGCCGACACTGCTGCTAAATGACCTGGCGCAGAGCGACGCGGGTAAGAGATAACAGCGTGTGCAACGGATGAGGTGAACCAGAGATTAACCGGGGAAAATAGAAAATAAAGTCCGTGAGGGTATTTCCAATAAGTATCAGGCAGGGAATTAACCACGGTAAATAATGTCCATATGGTGTCAGCGCGCTGCCGGATGGTATAAAAACATTATGTTGTTATCCAATGGGCATGCTATTCTCAAATCGTGTTATCCCTGTGACATACAAAAATAATTCTGTGAGGAAGTAATGAACGAGTTTCTGAAGGTTCTGCTGAACATTCGCAGCTTGCGCGCTGCCATTCGTGAACTGCCGTTTGAGCAACTGCAAGAAGCGAAAGAAAAGTTTGACCTGGTATATAACGAGCGTGCCGAGTCCGTTGAACAGGAACGTGCCGAACAGGAAGAGCGTCAGCGCAAACTGAATGAATTCACCGAAATGCTGCAACAGGCTGGTATCGATCCCCGTGAGCTGATCGGCAGCGTGGCGGCTCCGGCTGCGGCGGGCACCACCAAGAGCAAGCGTGCTCCCCGTCCTGCGAAATACAAGTACCAGGAAGACGGTCAGGAGAAGACCTGGACCGGTCAGGGTCGTATGCCCAAGGCCATCGCCGAGCAAGTTGCGCTGGGCAAGGATCTGAACGATTTCCTGATCTGATCGCTGGATCCGGATCTCGATAATGCCGCCTGCAGGGCGGCATTATTATTTTCAGGGTTCAGAGGATGTCGCAGTAAAACCCAATTGCGCAGGTTACTCCGGTTAATTGGAGAGCCTCGTCTGGAATAGCCATAACCATCATGTGCCCAATAAAGTTGGCGCATCATCTTCCACGCCACCTCGCCACTTATACGCACTGAGGACTCATACAGCCCGTGTTTCTTCGTCCCTTGTGAGAAACGATCATGGATACCTGCTGTGACAGAATGAAATAGCGGCGGTGGATCCTCATCTGTATGCCTGAGCGGCCCGTCTCTTTTTCATGCTGATGCATGACGCCCACCGCCTATTAATTTAGGTTCTTCGCGGGATCCTGGGAAAGTGGAAGTTGACAGACAGGGTGCTGGTAAACTGGTTGTCGCCAAACACACCACCACCATCACCCTGCTGTCGCCGTGCATCATATTGATATTGCCTCCTTCTGGCCAGGTTATACCGTCAT
>NZ_JAGKRH010000397.1:0-584 GCF_017939245.1 Aeromonas sp. PrichA-15
AGTTCTCTCAAGCGCCTTGGTATTCTCTACCCGACCACCTGTGTCGGTTTGGGGTACGATGACTTGTAATCTGAAGCTTAGAGGCTTTTCCTGGAAGCAGGGCATCAATGGCTTCCGCACCGTGGTGCGTTCGTCTCGTGTCTCAGCGTTGTGTCTGCGGATTTGCCTACAAACACCACCTACGCACTTTCACCAGGACAACCGTCGCCTGGCCCACCTAGCCTTCTCCGTCCCCCCATCGCAATTACAAGTCGTGCAGGAATATTAACCTGCTTCCCATCGATTACGCCTTTCGGCCTCACCTTAGGGGTCGACTCACCCTGCCCCGATTAACGTTGGACAGGAACCCTTGGTCTTCCGGCGAGGAGGCTTTTCACCCCCTTTATCGTTACTTACGTCAGCATTCGCACTTCTGATATCTCCAGCATGCCTCTCGACACACCTTCGCAGACTTACAGAACGCTCCCCTACCACTCACGCTTAGCGTGAATCCGCGGCTTCGGTGCCTGGTTTGAGCCCCGTTACATCTTCCGCGCAGGCCGACTCGACTAGTGAGCTATTACGCTTTCTTTAAATGATGGCTG
>NZ_JAGKRH010000398.1:0-293 GCF_017939245.1 Aeromonas sp. PrichA-15
ACGCTGAGAAGCAAGAAAGTGGACTTGGTCTATCAGGAGCTGTGGGGATTGCTGCTTGGATACAATCTGGTCAGGCGGGAGGCCAGCCAGGCCGCCGTAGCCCATCAGCGAGCGCCCAATGAGGTGAGCTTTAAGTTTGCCTGTCATTTCATCGCGAACCAGATGGCAGTGATGGCGGGCGCGTTATCGCCAGCCCATACGCCACGGA
The DNA here is from genome assembly GCF_017939245.1 of Aeromonas sp. PrichA-15. NCBI lineage: Bacteria > Pseudomonadati > Pseudomonadota > Gammaproteobacteria > Aeromonadales > Aeromonadaceae > Aeromonas > Aeromonas sp. PrichA-15. The sequence continues at coordinate 209 of NZ_JAGKRH010000398.1, forward strand.
GGTTGGCGGAGTTGCGGGGCTGCATAGGCGTCATGTTCATAGAAAAACGCCCCAGGCCATCGAGACCCAGGGCGGTGAAGATATC
>NZ_JAGKRH010000081.1:0-23219 GCF_017939245.1 Aeromonas sp. PrichA-15
GCTTTGGTCACTTCATCAGACATTGAAAATCAAAAATTGTTTTTGATGCTCGATGCTGTGAGTGCCCACACAGATTGCTTGATTCAAATTGTTAAAGAGCGACGCAGCTTTTGGCTGCTGCGGGAGTGGCATTCTACTCAACCGCCCTCTCGAGTCAAGCCTTATTTTCAAAGGCTTTTCGAGGCTACCGACCGGCTTGTTTGCGTTGCCGCTTGCCCTGTCGATGGAGGCGCATTATAGAGACATAGATCACATTGGCAAGCTCTCATCGCAATAAAATTGCAAAAAAATGCCAATTATTAGTTATTCATATCAAGAACACAGTTTTTATACAGACTTACCCACAGGACAAGTCAAAAAAGGGCTCATTCTGCACCCTATCACCTCCCGTTCCTCTCTAACCGTCTCCTGTTCGAAGGGTTGCTGACCATATCAGTCCGTATATAAAGGAAGAGAATCGCAAAGTGACGCTCAGACCAGTCCTGCCTCAGCAACCCAGGCAGCGATCAGCTCGGCTGCCGCCATGGAGCGGCAACCCGATATATTCTGCCCGGCCCAGAGTGGCGAGAAACCGCGGTCACCCGCCTTTTCGGCTGCGGCACGCAACGGAGCCAATGCGCCGCTGGCATACGGGAAGTCTGGCGGCAGCACCGAAAGGGGGCCGAGTTCCCGCATCAAGCGGTTGACTATCCCCCGCGCCGGACGGCCGCTGAACAGATTGGTCAGTGCGGTGTGTTGGCCATGCCTCCCCTGCAGCGCCGCACGGTGCAGGGGCGAGGTCGTCGCCTCGTGGCAACAGAGGAACGCCGTTCCCACCTGCACGGCGCTCGCTCCCAGAGCAAGGGCGGCTCTGATGCCCTTTCCATCCACGATGCCTCCTGCAGCGATGACCGGGATCGCTACTGCCGCCACTACCTGTGGCAGAAGGGTAAAGGTGCCCTGCTGCAAGCTGAGATCCTCACTCAGGAAATGGCCGCGATGGCCACCCGCCTCCAGCCCCTGGGCGATGACGGCATCGGCTCCGTGGTCAGCAAGCCACTGCGCTTCTGCCACCGTGGTGGCGCTGGCAAACACTTTTGCGCCTGTGGCTTTTACCTGGGCAAGCAACTCGGGCTCGGGCAAGCCGAAGTGGAAACTGACCACGGCAGGCCTGAACTCTGCAAGCAGAGCCGCATGCTCATCATTGAAGGGGGCCCGAGCGGGAGCATGCGACGGTGCAGCGGCATCCACCCCAAACTCGGTGTAATAGGGTGACAGCACCTGGCGCCAGCGCTGCTCCGCTGTCGGTTCCGGCTCGTGCTGCCGATGGCAAAAGAAGTTGATGTTGTATGGGCCCGGCCCGCTGGCGGCGAGGCGGCTCAGCTCCTGGCGCAGATCGGCACCACTCAGCATGGCGGCAGGCAGGGAGCCCAGTGCCCCCGCACTGGTCGCCGCCATCGCCAGGGCGCAGTCCTGCACGCCCGCCATGGGGGCCTGAATGACGGGATAGCGCATCCCCAGTTCGGCAAAGAGCGTCATATGATGGTTTCCTGTTTCTGATGGTGAGTCTGGCTGTGCGCCAGAGGCGGGTTGAGTCGGCAGATCGCACCTGACGTGCTGACACGTCGTCTGGCGATATCGCCTGTCCAGTTCCCGGCCAGACATCCTGTCTTGGCTTTCATCCATCAGGCTCCTTGAGGTTCATTGCACATCGGGCCCGCGAAGGGCCCGAACGTGAAGTGTCAACGCACGCTGCGCAGCAGGAAGTCCGGCTGGCCACAGGAGCGGCGCTCCCGCTTCTGCATCTCGTCGGAGCAGGGAACGGCATCCGTCCCCTGCTTGTTGATGCAGATGTAGATCTCCCGCAGGAAGCGGCCCCCATCAGCGCAGGCCACCGTGATGTTATCGGGGGCCAGCCACTCGTTGGCGCTCGCCAGATCAGCCTTTAGCTGGAAGCTGTTTTTGCGCAGCGGCTCTTCCGGCGATTGATAGGCGGCCGGGATCTTCACCTTCTGGCGCAGCTCGCTGGCCAATTGGTGAAATGCCTCCTGGCTCAGCCCGGAACAGGTGCCGTGCTTCTCCCATTCATGGCGATAAAGGAAGCGGCTGGGGTAGAGCCCGGCAAACTGCTGCTCCATGTCCGCATCCAGCCGCTCGCGGGTGCAGCTGGCGGGGTAGCCGCGCTGATACTGGGGCCAGAGCCCATGCAGCACGAACCCCAGTTTGCGGGCGCACTGCTCCCGATCCCCTGGCTTGATGGCGCAATGCTCGGGCGACCAGGAGAGTGCCATGGCGTAATAGTCAAACTCCCCCGCATAGCCTTTGCCCTGGGCGGCGGAGATCCACAACAGCGACCCCACCAGCCATACCATGACCTGCTTCATCTCTCGTTCCCCCTCATCTCTTTGCACCCGGTGGCGCCCCATTTTGCGCCCTCATGCTCCCATAACAGGGAGTCAAAGAACAATCGCTCAAAATGGCCTTACTCACTGTGGGTCAGACCAGTAAAAGGTTTCCCCTGCCGGATCAGAGGCGTAAGCTGGCTCTCCGGCGGGCCTTCATGACGCGCCACGTTTCCCCGATTTCATCAGCAACAGGACGTAACATGATCCGCAAGAATCCCTCAGGTCACCTGCCCGTTATCGACGAATCCGCCTATATCGACAAGACCGCCATCATCTGTGGCAAGGTGATCATCAAGGAGAACGTGTTTGTCGGCCCCTATGCCGTGATCCGCGCAGACGAAGTGGACGAGAGCGGTGACATGGAACCCATCGTCATCGGCGCCAACTCCAACATTCAGGATGGCGTCGTCATCCACTCCAAATCCGGCGCTGCCGTCACCATCGGCGAGTTCAGCTCCATCGCCCACCGCAGCATCGTCCACGGCCCCTGCGAAGTGGGTAACCGGGTCTTCATCGGCTTCAACAGCGTGCTGTTCAACTGCCACATCGGCGAAGGGTCCGTGGTGCGCCACAACTCCGTGGTCGATGGCTGCGATATTCCCCCCGGCTTCTATGTTCCCTCCACCACCCGCATCAACCAGCAGAGCGATCTGGCGCAGATCCCGCGCGTCACCGTGGACGCCACCGAGTTCTCCGAGGATGTGGCTCACACCAACATCGACCTGGTCAGGGGTTACAAGGCGCTCTCCAACGAGTTTTGATCCGGCGAGCGGTTCACGACACACAACGGGCGCCACGGCGCCCGTTGTCACAACTGTAAAGAGGGCGAAAAGAGGGTGTAAAGGTGGTTGAGCCGGGCGCACGCGTCGCGTTTGATGGGGGCGTTCCCATCAATGGAGTCATCATCATGTCACGCTATCCTGTCGCCCTTGCCCTGCTGCTGGGCACCACGCTCCTTCATGCCGGCGAGATGCCGCCCCCGATAGGCGCCCGCCAGGGAGGCCCCATGACACCGCCCCCCTCCGTGCTCTATCACGCCAGCAAGCAGGGTGCGGATCCCCAGGCCCTGGTCCAGGCGATGTCCAAAAACATTGATGCCGCCAAGCCGGATACCCGCTACGAGGTCACGGTCAGCGTGCGCGAACTGCCGCCCCAGCCACTCAAACCCCAGCCCGCCGGTGCGCCGCTCAAGGGGCAGTGAGATGAGTCTGCACCGCCCTTCACTCTGGCTGCTTGCCATGGCCATCGCCCTGCCCGCCATGGCGGGTCCGGGGAACATGCGCAGACCGGGCGGATGGGAGAGCCCTGCCCCGCAGTACGGCCATGGGGCTGGTCCCGGCTTCGGCCACCGCGTCGACCGGCTGCCGGGAGGGGTGGAAACCTTGCTGCTGGCCGGGCTCACCTACTATGTGCTCGACGGCATCTTCTACCGCCGGCAGGAGAACCACTATGTGGTGGTCTCCCCACCTCCTCAGGTCCTGGTGGTGGCAGAGACAGGGCTCATCCCCCTGGATCTGGATGGCCGCCGCTATTACGTCAGGGAGGGTCACTACTACCTGCGAGAAATAGACGGGCGCTACACCGAGGTGCCGCCGCCAGCGGCGCTGCGCTGAATCGCACGGAGGAACAGATACGAGCAGGGGGCCTTGGCCCCCTCTTTCATTACCGGGGTGTTTACCCCACTCAGGTCTGAGCCGCGTACCTCAGGACGGGTCATGTAGGGGCAGCGTCATGGTCACTCTCAGCCCCCCCTGTGCGCGATTGCGCGCCTGGATGGTGCCGCCCTGCAGAATCACCGCCTTGCGGGCGATGGCGAGACCGAGCCCGTAGCCCTTGCCCATGCGGGGTGAGCCGATGCGCACGAAGGGGTCGAAGATCCCCGCCAGCTTCCCCTCCTCCACCCCGGGCCCCCGATCGGCGATGGAGAGCTGCATCTCCTGGCCCAGGCGCAGCAAGCGAACACTCACCATCTGGCCCGACTGCGAGAAACGCAGGGCGTTGCGCACCACATTATCCACGGCGCGGCGCACCAGCTCGGCATGCCCCAGCAGGAGGCAACCCTCCCCCAGCGCCGCCTCGAGCCCTATCTCGACTCCGGATTGCTGGGCTTCGAACCTGGCATCCTGGACGACGGTCTCCACCAGCGCCAGCAGGTCGTAGTGGCTCTGCTCAAGCCCGTGGCCCTGCTCGGCACGGGAGAGGGTCAGCAGCTCCCCTATCATCCTGTCCATCCGCTCCGTCTCGAGCCGGATCCGCGCCAGGGCGTCGCTCGCCTTCTCCGGGCGCTGCTCCGCCAGGCCGATGGCCATCTGGATGCGGGCCAGGGGGGATCGCAGCTCGTGGGAGACGTCGTGAAGCAGCTGCTCGCGCCCCTCGACCAGTTGCTGCAACCGCTCCACCATGAGATCGAACTCCTTCGCCACCTCCGTCAGCTCGTCCCGGCGCCAGCGCAGAGCGGGCCAGAGTCTGACCTCCAGATCCCCTCTGGCTACCCGATCGAAGCTGCGCCGCAGGGCGTTCATGGGCCGGGTCAGGTGCCAGGCGAACAGAATGCTGAACAAGAGTCCCCCCAGGCCGCCAATCCAGAGCATGGGCGGAGGAATGTTGAGCCAGGAGAGGGGGCCGGGAGCAGGCCCGCCGGGGAGGACGCGCGGGTCCGCTCTGGTCTGCAGCAGATAGGTCTGCCCGTCGCTGGCAATCACGGTGCGTGTCAGCACGCTGCCCGGGCCAGGTTCCCCGGAGGCTGGCAGCCTGGATGCCCGGGGCGCTGGCCGGGAAGGCGCATCGGAGACATCAAGGAGTGTTATCTGCAGCAACGGCGGCGACATGGCCTGGCTCAATGCCGTCGCAGCCTCGATTCCCCCCTTTGCCAGCACGGCTGCCGCCATCTCCAGATGCTGGCTCGCCAACTGCTGGGCCAGGTGCTCTTCCGGGGGAGCACGCTCGGCACGAAAACCGAGCCAGAGCAGTTGGCTGACCAGCACGATGGCCAGCCAGAACCCCAGCAGAATCTTCCAGAACAAACGCCCCTTGAGGATCACCGTATCTTGTACCCTATGCTGCGCACCGTCTCTATGGTGACGGCCTCCCCCGCCTTCTGCTGCAGTTTCTGCCTCAGGTTGCAGATGTGCACATCGACGCTGCGATCATAGGCCTCCCGCGGGCGCCCTACCCCTTGCAGGGAGAGGGTGTCCTTGGTGACCACCTGCTCCGGTACTCGCACCAGCAACACCAGCATGTTGAACTCGGTGGCGGTCAGCTCCAGCGGCTCCCCCTGCCAGAGGCAGACCCGGTTGGCCGGGGTGACCGTCAGATCCCCCAGGATGAGGGCATCCGGCGAGGGGGTTGCGCTCCCCCCCTCGTTGACCCGCCGCAGAACGGCCCGCAGCCGGGCCACCAGCTCCCTGGGGTAGCAGGGTTTGGGCACATAGTCATCGGCCCCCATCTCCAGTCCCACCACTCGATCCACATTGTCCCCCTTGGCGGTCAGCATGATGATCGGCAGGCGGCTGCGCTGGCGCACCTGGCGCAGCACCTCGGTGCCGCTCAAGTCGGGCAGCATCACATCCAGCAGCAGGGCGCTGTAACGGCCGGAGAGGGCATGGTACACACCTTCCCCTCCGGTCAGCACCTGGGTGGTATCAAACCCCTCTCCCCCCAGGTATTCACTCAACATGGCGCCCAGTTCGGCATCGTCATCCACCAGCAGGATCTTCATATGCGGTCTCCCTTGTCGGCGGCCATTTTCGCCGCTTGCCACGCACTTGGCAGCCATTTTTACGAAACCCTTACGCTTGGCGCAAAGAGCCTTAACCCGGCTCTGGGGTAGAGTGCCGCCGTGATCGTCATTCAGGATACAGGTTGTCATGCCCACGTTCTCCCCTCGTCTCTTCTGGCTGCTGCCCCTGTGCGCCCTCGCCCTGTTGCTGGCCTGGCGCCCCCAAGCCAAGGCACCCACCAGCGACTACATCACCGCCAGTGCCGAGACCCGGGATCTGGAGCAGCTCATCATGGCGGACGGCACCCTGAAGGCGCGCAAGCAGGTGAGCGTGGGCGCCCAGGTGTCGGGCCAGATCAAGAAACTGCACGTGACTCTGGGGCAGGAGGTCAAACAGGGGGAGCTGCTGGTCGAGATAGACGATCTGCCCCAGCAGAACGCCCTCAAGGATGCCCTGGCCCAGCGCGACAACCTCCAGGCCCAGCTGGATTCCAAAGAGGCCACCCTTCGCAATGCCCGCCTGGCATACCAGCGCCAGCAGCAGATCGTCGCAAGAGGTCTTGGCAGCACGGCCGACCATGACAGCGCCAAGGCGACCCTGGACGAGACCCTGGCCGATATCCGCAATGCTGTTCAGATAAGCACTTTTTTGACTGATTATTCATAAATTGGATTTGAGTTGAGGGGGCAAGGCTGTGTCCAGTCGATCTTCCTCCAGCCTTTATCCAGCGGGGCTTGCAATAGAAAGAGGGAGGCATCATGCCTCCCTCGCTTTTTTGTCCTGATACTACGTGGACTGGAACTCAAATTCTCTTAAGTGAACAGCATTGTGGCCGATATCCGGGCCCTCAACGCCCAGCGGGTGCAGGCCGAGATCGCGGTGGACACAGCCCGGGTCAACCTGGGGTATACCCGGATCCTGGCCCCCCTCTCCGGTACCGTGGTGGCCATGCCGGTGGAGGAGGGGCAGACCCTCAACGCCAGCCAGAGCACCCCTACCCTGCTCAAGATTGCCCAGCTCGACACCATGACGGTGGAGGCCAGGATCTCCGAGGCCGACGTCATCAACGTCCGGGTCGGCATGCCGGTCTATTTCACCATTCTTGGCAACAGCCAGCGCCGCTTCGAGGGATCCCTGCGGGCCATCGAGCCCGCCCCCGACACCATCAATGACGACGACACCACCACCAGCAGCAGCGACAGCAGCGCCATCTATTATCACGACCTGTTCGAGGTGCCCAACCAGGATGGTCAGCTCAGGATCAGCATGACGGCCCAGGTCTATCTGGTGGTCGCCCGGCTCAAAGATGCGCTGGTGATCCCGGCCATCGCCCTGCAGGGGGATCAGGTCAGGGTGATCGACGACGGAGGCCGGATCAGCCTGCGCCGGGTCAAGGTCGGCCTGAACAACAAGGTGGATGCCCAGATCCTGTCGGGCCTGAGCACCGGTGAGCGGGTCATCGTCAGCGAAGTGAACGCAGGCCAGAGCAACGCCGCCGGGGGCATGCCGCCCCCCATGGGGATGTGACCATGGGCGCCTTGTTGCAACTGCGGGGCATCCGCCGCCACTTCAAAGAGGGTGAGCGCACCGTCACCGTGCTGGACGGCATCGATCTGGCGATCGCCCGTGGAGAGATGGTGGCCATCGTCGGCGCTTCGGGCTCCGGCAAATCCACCCTGATGAACCTGCTGGGCTGCCTGGATCAGCCGAGCGAGGGGGCCTATCTGGTGGCCGGGCGCGATACTGCCACCCTCAGCCGGGACGAGCTCGCCGCCCTACGCCGTGAGCACTTCGGCTTCATTTTCCAGCGTTATCACCTGCTGGCGGATCTCGATGCCCGCACCAATGTGGAAGTGCCCGCCCTCTACGCCGGTCTGGATCCGGCCGAGCGACGCCAGCGGGCCGAGGCCCTGCTGACCCGCTTCGGCCTCGCCAGCCGGCTCGAACACAAGCCAAGCCAGCTCTCCGGCGGCCAGCAGCAGCGGGTCAGCATCGCCCGCGCCCTCATCAACGGCGGCGAGGTGATCCTGGCCGACGAGCCGACCGGGGCCCTCGACAGCCAGAGCGGCGCCGAGGTGATGGCGAGCCTTCAAGCTCTGCATCGCCAGGGCCACACCCTGGTGATCGTCACCCACGACATGGACATCGCCCGCCACGCCGAGCGGATCATCGAACTGAAAGATGGCCGGGTGATCGCCGATCGCCGCACGCGCGAACCACAGGCCCTTTCCCAGGCGACCCAGACCGCCACCAAGACGTCCGCCAAGGGGAAGCCCCCGCGGATGGCGGGGCTCGGGAATGCCCTGCAGATGGCCCTCAAGGCCATGGTTGCCCAGCGTCTGCGCACCTTTCTCACCATGCTCGGCATCATCATAGGTATCGCCTCGGTGGTGACCGTGGTGGCCCTCGGGCAGGGCTCCCGGGAGCGAGTGCTGGAGAACATCAACGCCATGGGCACCAGCACCCTGGAGGTGTTCCCCGGCCGCGGCTTCGGGGACATGCGCTCCGCTACCATACAGACGTTGCGGATCGGGGACGCCGAGGCCATCGCCCGGCTGGACTACGTGCACAGCGTCACCCCCAGCCTCAGCACCAGCGCCCCCCTGCGCCTTGGCAGCACCGCCGTCTCCGGCACCATCAACGGCGTCGGCGCCCAGTTCTTCCAGGTCAGGGGCTATCGCCTGGCCCAGGGCATGGGCTTTGATCGCCAGAGCGAGGAGAGCCTGGCCCAGGAGGTGGTGATCGACGAGCACACCCGGGACAAGCTGTTCGCCCCGACCCAGTCCCCCCTGGGCCAGGTGATCCTGCTGGGGGATCTGCCCTGCCGGGTGATCGGGGTCGCCATCAAGAACCAGAGCGGCTTTGGCAGCGACGAGACCCTCAACGTCTGGATCCCTCATACCACCGCCATGAGCCGCCTGCTGGGGCAGAGCCATCTGCGCAGCATCAGCGTGCGGGTACGGGACGAGGTGAGCCTGGACGCCGCCCAGGACGGCATCAGCCGCCTGCTCACCCTGCGCCACGGCAGCCAGGACTTCTTCCTGCTCAACACCGACAGCATCCGCCAGACCATCAGCCAGACCAGCGCCACCCTGACCACGCTGATCGCCCTCATCGCCCTCATTTCCCTGATCGTCGGGGGCATAGGGGTGATGAACATCATGCTGGTCTCGGTCACCGAGCGCACCCGGGAGATAGGGGTGCGGATGGCGGTCGGCGCCCGGACCCGGGATATCCAGCAGCAGTTCCTCATTGAAGCGGTGCTGATCTGCCTGCTGGGGGGCGTGCTCGGCATCGCCCTCTCCCTGGTGCTGGGCCAACTGTTCGACCACGTCAGCAGCGGCGTCCGGATGAGCTACTCCCTTGCCACCATGGGGGTGGCCTGCCTTTGCGCCAGCCTGATCGGGGTAATATTCGGCTTCGCCCCGGCCCGCCGGGCCGCCAGGCTGGATCCCATCCACGCACTGGAGCGCGAATAGCCCGCATTGACGCCGGGGTGACGCCACTCTCCCCGACACCGGATCGGGGGCCGATGCCCGGCCCCGCCACCAAGCCTGAACGCCCGCACTTCTTCCCTGAATGCGCGGGTTCTTTGACCGGGTCCCGTACCCGGTCTTTTTTTGTCTCCCGCCCGCCATACCCGCAAAAAAGCCGCCCGAAGGCGGCTCTTGTCATCACGGGCCAGGCGGTGATTCCGGGCCATCAGGCGCCGATGATACCGCCATCGTCCCGGGTGATCCGCAACACAGTGGAGCGGGGAATGGCGGTGCCACCGTCCGGGAAGTGGGAGGGCGCCCCCTCCTCACCCGGGTGCTGCACCCCGACGAACAGAGTGCGCCAGTCAGGCGTGAAGGTGAGGCCCGTTATTTCGCAGGCCACAGGGCCGGTCAGGAAGCGGCGCACCTCGCCGCTCGCGGGATCGGCGCACAGCATCTGGTTGTTGCCCATGCCGGCAAACTGCTTCTCGTTGGAGTAGTCGCCGTCGGTCTGGATCCAGAGCCGCCCCGCCTCGTCGAAGCCGATGCCGTCCGGGCTGTTGAACATGTTGTCCGGATGGATGTTGGCACTGCCCGCCATCAGCCCCTCCTTGTGCACGCCAGGGTTGCCCGCCAGCAGGAAGAGATCCCACTCGAAGCTGTCGCTCCCGTGATCGTCCCCCATCGGGCGCCAGCGGATGATCTGGCCATAGGGGTTCTCGGCCCTGGGGTTGGCGCCATCGAGAGGTTGGTTCTCCTTGAGGCCGCGGTTCTTGTTGTTGGTCAGGGTGCAGTAGACCTCGGCTCTGTGGGGATGCACGGCCACCCACTCGGGCCTGTCCATGGTGGTGGCGCCGAGCCGGGTCGCCGCCTCCCGGGCGAAGATGAGCACCTCCCCCTGATCGGCGAAGCCGTTCTCCCGGGTCAGACCGTGCTCGCCGTGCACCAGGGGCAGCCACTGGCCGGTGCCCTTGAGCTCCCCCTCCCTCGCCTCGAAGCGAGCCACATAGAGGGTGCCCTCATCCAGCAGATCCCGGTTCGCAGGATCGTTGCCCGGCGCCACCTTGTTCTTCGAGACGAAGCGGTAGATGTGCTCCCCCCGCTCGTCGTCGCCGAGGTAGACCACGGCGCGGCCATCCTGGTTGATGGTGAAGGCCGCATTCTCATGCTTGAAGCGGCCAAGGGCGGTACGCTTCTTCGGGGTGGAGGCGGGATCGCGGGGATCGATCTCCACCACCCAGCCGAAGCGGTGCGGCTCCTGGGGATGCTTCGCGAGATCGAAGCGCTCGTCGAACCTGTGCCAGCCAAAGCCCGCATCCTCGGCGGCCAAGCCGTAGCGGGCGGCGCGCTGGTCCAGCTCCGGCTTGCCCTCGCTGCCGAAGTAGCCGTTGACGTTCTCCTCGCAGGTGAGGTAGGTGCCCCAGGGGGTCTGGCCATTGGCGCAGTTGTTGAAGGTGCCAAGGGCGGTGCGCCCCTCGGGATCGGCCTGGGTCTTGAGCAGGGCATGGCCCGCCGCCGGGCCGCTCAATGTCATGGGGGTCGTGGCGGTGATGCGGCGGTTGAGGCCCCCCCTGGGGTTGGCCTGCCACTTGCCATCGATGCGCACCAGCTCCACCAGGGAGACCCCGTGGGCCGCCTGAGCCTTGGCGACAGCCTCTGCACTGAGGGTCTTGCCACCATCTTCAAACAGGTATTCGTAGTTGGTGTATTCGTTGTTGACGGCGAGCAGGGCGCGATCCGGGCCCAGGGGGAAGAAGCTCATGCCGTCGTTGTTGTCGCCAAACTGGCGGGCCTGGGCCTTGGCGTCGTTGCTTTGGGCAAAGGCGGGGGCGTCGGCGAACAGGGCATCCCCCCAGGCGATCAGCACCTCGGCCTTGTAGCCGGGCGGCACCACTATGGTGTCGGCCACCGAGGCGGGCACGGCCTGGAAGCCAAGCAGCGGCCGGGTGGCGGCAGCCACGGCCTGGGCCACGGGGCTCGCGGCAAAGAAGGCCACCATGCTGGCGGCGCCCACCCCTTTGAGGAAGCCACGGCGGCTCAGGCCCGCCTCGATGAGGCGGTTGAATGCCGGCTCCTGCTCGCGGGGGTGGTTGGCACTGTCTTTCTCGTCAAAACGGCTCATCGGCTTTTCCTTGTTATCTCGGCGCAATCATTGCGTCATCTCGGCGTCCGGCCACAGCATGGCAGCGCTTTATTAAACGAGGATGACAAATGATGAGATAACCGGCTGGCCCGGCAAGACGCCAACGACAAGGGGCGGTGGACACCAGTCCCACCGCCCCAAGAGACACATCGCCGACAGAAGCTCTCCCCTCTATCTAGCCGCACGTCTTCAGACTGCTATGCCCGTTTGTACCGGATAGCGCCCGATGGCAACGTTTAGTTGCACTTCTTCAGGCTGATATGCCAGTTGGCGCCGGATTGCACCTGATGTTTGGCGGCGAAGCTGTCCATGTTCAGCGCCACCGACACCTGCAACAGGCTGTTGAGGTAGACCAGGGGCTGGCCCTCCGGCACATCGCCAAAGCTGCTGACGTAGGGAGCCTTGCCCTCGTATTTCAGCGCATCCCCTTCGCTGATCCTGATGCAGGCGTTGTCCCCCTTGTGGATACCCGCCTTGGTCAGCAGGCTGTCGTCGATATTGGTCCAGACGTTGCCGTACTGCACGTCCAGGATCGGAATGGTGCCCTTGAGGGTACCGTCTTGCTCGGCCACCGCGGGCTGATAGGGGATGGTCACCACCTCGGCGGGCAGCAGGGGCCCCACCTGCTCGAAGCTGATGGCACCGGAGGCGAGGCGCGCGCCGGTGTAGGCGTAGACGTCGCGGCCGTGGAAGGTGTAGGACTTCTCGGAGCCCTTGAGGCGGTTGGTTTTCTCGTCTATCTGGCGCACCGCCTCGATGCCGAAGTGCTCCACCACCAGGGTCAGGGTGCCGTTGTCCGGGCTGACGATGTAGTGGCCGCTCCTGGTCTTGAGTACCACCGACTTGCGTTCGGTGCCGACACCGGGGTCCACCACGCTGACGAAGACGGTGCCCGCGGGCCAGTATTGCAGGGTCTGATAGAGGCGGTAGGAGGCTTCCCAGATGTTGTAGGCCGGGATCTCGTGGGTCAGGTCATGGAGCGGCAGGGTGCGGTCCACCCCGAAGGCGACCCCCTTCATGGCCGAGACGGCGCCATCCTTGAGACCGAAGTCGGTCTGGAACACCAGGGCCTCGTTGGCAAGGGCACTCGCCCCCACAAGAGAAAGGGCGAGCACGAGGGCGCGGGGGACGACACGAATATCCATGTCAGGGCTCCTTTAAAGACGTTTGGACGTCCAGATTGCCACTCATGGCAATCTTTGCAACCCCTGATGCCCGAATGGGGGGCGAAATGACTCGCCAATCCGCCCCGTGCGGGTGTATCCATGGGGCATCCAACGCCAGGAGCACACCAGATGACCAGAGAGCATCACGACACCATTTTGCTGAGCCTGGGCAATACCCGAAGCCAGGTCGCGCTCAGCGCGGCCGATGGCACCAGCCAGACATTTGCATTGACACTGGGGCTCGATGCCCTGACCCCGGGACCCTTTCGCCGGGATCCGCCGACGCCCCTGGAGCTTGAGCAGGCCATCATGGTGGTGGAGGATGTGCTGATGCCCCTCGCGGCACGGATCCCGCCCCACCCCGTGCTGCACCTGCAAAGCCCGGAGCCCCTGACCGAGGTGCTCGACAACCGGGTGCAGAGCCGGGATAACATTGAGCGGTTGTTCGGCCAGCTTGCCGCCATGGTGGAGGGGGATCCCCTGGCATCGGCCCAGTTGCCTAGGGAGAGGCGCATCGCCGCCGCCCTGCTGATCCTGCGGGAGTGGATGCACCACCTGGATGCCGGGAGCGTCGTCCTGGTCGATGGGTGATGCCCTGTCACACAGCGGGTTCGAAGCGCCGCCGTGACACCGCCCAGGCCAACCCCAGGCTTGTCAGGGTGCTGCCGACGAAGAGCAGATCCAGCGCGACGCCAAGACCGGCCCCGTCGCTCACCCAGCCCAGCAACACGGGTACCCAGTTCGCCACATAGGCGATCACATAGAAGAGGGAGAGCAGCCGCGCGTGGCTGGCCGGGGGCGCGATGCGATTGATCAGGGTTGCACTGCCCACGAACACGGCCCCCTGGGCATAGCCCGCCACCAGCAGCCCGAGTCCCGCCAGCCAGCTGGGCAGGCCGTGAACGGCCCCGGCAAAGAGCAGCACGCACAGCGCCAGGGCCAGCACGCCGCTTTGCAGGGTATGGCGGGCATCGAGGCGACGGGCCCAGAGCTGGCAAAGCCCGGAGAAGACCAGATAGGCCGCGACGAGATAGCCGAACAGCCCCAGATCCGTCATGCCCAGCATCTCGCTCACCACCTTGGGACCCATGGCCAGCAAGCTGGCCGCCACCGCCCAGGCGGTGAAGAGCGCCAGGGCGCAAAGGAAGAACCCGGCCCCTGTGGCCCTGAGCCCCTCTCCCAGGGATCCGCCACCCTGCCTGCTCGGGGCGGCCTCCGTCGCCCTCGCCCCTTTGGGCCAGCTCAACACCAGCCCCCCGATGGCGCAGGCCGCCATCCCCAGGATCAGCAGAAACGGCAGCGTGGTCGGGTAGAGATCCTGCTGCAGCGCCAGCCCGCTGAACACGGGGCCAAGGGCCAGCCCGGCAGTGAACGATAATGTGGCGCTCAGCGCCGCCCGCTTGCCCCCATCCCTGGGGCCAAAACGCAGCAGCGCCACGTTGGCGGCACCGGTCAGGCTGCCCGTGCCAATCCCGGCCAGCAACCGCGCCAGCAAAAGGGTCCAGAAGCTGTCGGCCAGGGAGAAGAGCAGTGCCCCGCCCCCGACCGCCACCAGGGCAGGCAGGATCAGGGTGCGCAGATCCGCCACGCGTCCTGCCAGGTTGCCCATCCCGAACAAGGCGATGAGCACGCCCCCCGCATAGCCGCCATAGATGAGGCTGAGGCCGAGATCGCTCAGAGCCAGCGCCGCCTGGTAATGGGGATAGAGCGGGGTAGGCACGCTGCTGTTGAGCAGGGCCGACATCAGGGCGAGGGAGAGAAACCAGCGCAGACGAGGATGGACAACCTGACCTGGCTCGCAAGCCGGGACGCTTGAGACAGACATGGACACTCCAGTGACAGACGAATGAAACCGCAATCGGGAGCGACATCATAGCGATCCCGCCCACTCCGGACTGCGGCAGTTCTGCATCACGCCGACTCAATCCTGCATCACATCGGGGTGGCTCGCGCCCTTGGCCGGGGCACCGGACCCGGTCTATCCCCTTGTGCTGCCATCCCCGCTGGCATCTAATATTGCGGCGCCAATCGGGCGTTCTGCTTGAGTGAGGAGCAAGCATGATCAACTGGGACGATGCCCGCTTCTTCCTGGCCCTGGCACGGCGGGGCAGCCTGCGGCAGGCCGGACTCGAGCTCGGGGTGGATCAGGCCACCGTCGGGCGACGGATCACCCTGCTCGAGCAGCAGCTGGGGGCCAAGCTGTTTATCCGCACCCCCAGACACTATCGCCCCAGCCCCCTGGGGGAAGCGCTGCTGCCCCAGGCCGAGGCCATGGCGCAGGCGGCCCTGGCCATGATGCGCACCGCGAGCCTGGGGGAGCTGGAAGGGGAGCTTTGCATCGCCACCACGGATACCCTGGCCCAGGGCTTCGTGCTGCCCGCGTTCACCCTGCTGCGCCAGCGCCACCCCGGCATCCGCCTCAAGTTGCTGACCGCCGTCAGCGTGAGCGACATCCCCAATCAGGAGGCGGATCTCGCCATTCGCAGCGTGCGCCCCGAGCAGGGAGATCTCGTGGTCAAACGGCTCGCCACCATCAAGATGGGGCTCTACGCCTCTCCCGACTACCTGGCCAGGCGGGGCACGCCCCGCTCGGGTCAGGCACTGCAAGAGCACGACCTGCTGCTCTTTCCCAAAGAGCTGGTGGCCCGTCAATGGCTGAGTCTGTGCGGCGAACCGCTCCACGAACCCAACGTGGTCCTGCAGAGCAATGCCCAGCTGGTGCTGATGGCCGCCGCCCGGCAGGGGCTCGGCATCGCCCTGCTCTCCACCTTCCTCGCCGAGGAGGATCCCGCCCTGGTGCGCCTGCTGCCTGACCAGCACGATCCCATCGACATCTGGATGGTGCTGCACCCGGATGTGCAGAAGACGGGCCGAATGCGCGCCCTGGTGGCAGCCCTGGAGGAGGTGTTCCAGCCCCTGCAACAGACCCAGCCCTCCGCCCCCCCCTGTCAAACGCACAGGGATTGAGCGGGTATGCCCCCCATACGGGGCACTTTCTTCGCAACGAACCATGTTAGAATCCGCCGCTGTTTTTTCCTTTGATAACGGGGCCTTACATGAAGAAGTTTGTTGTTTCATCCAGTGTCATCCTGATGGCGGGCTTGCTGACAGCCTGTGCAAGCGAGTCGTCGCGCACCCTGGAGGTACCCAAGGTTGCCTCCTATCAGAGCCACTATCAGGGCGCACGCAGCCCCATCGCCGTCGGCAAGTTCGACAACCGTTCAAGCTACATGCGTGGCATCTTCTCCGACGGCGTGGACCGGCTGGGCAACCAGGCGAAAACCGTGCTGATCACCCACCTGCAGCAGACCGGCCGCTTCAGCGTGCTGGATCGCGACAACATGGCGGAGATCCAGGCCGAGGCCGGGATCAAGCAACAGGCTCAGCAACTCAAGGGCGCCGACTACGTGGTCACCGGCGACGTCACCGAGTTTGGTCGCAAGGAAGTCGGTGATCATCAGCTGTTTGGCATCCTGGGTCGCGGCAAGTCACAGATCGCCTATGCCAAGGTCAACCTGAACATCGTCAACGTCACCACCTCGGAAGTGGTCTTCTCTTCCCAGGGTGCCGGGGAGTACGAACTCTCCAACCGCGAGATCGTCGGCTTCGGCGGCACCGCCAGCTACGACTCCACCCTGAACGGCAAGGTGCTGGATCTCGCCATCCGCGAGGCCGTCAACAATCTGGTGAACGGCATCGAGACCGGTGCCTGGCGCCCGGCCCAATGAGGAGAGACGAGATGACGCTGTTCCGTCCTTCCCTGCTGCTGGTCAGCGGCCTGCTGCTGAGCGCCTGCGCCCAGGGGCCGCAGACGCTCTACAACTGGGATCAATATCAGGGGGTGGTTTACCAGCACATGCAGGGTGACGACACCGGGGTCGAAGCGCAGATCGATGCGCTGGAGAAAAACCAGCAAGAAGCGAGCGCCAAGGGGCAGGCTGTGCCACCGGGCTTTCACGCTCACCTCGGCATGCTGTACGCCCAGCTCGGCAAGGATGCCCAGACTCGCGAGCAGTTCGAAACCGAGAAGCGCCTCTTCCCCGAATCGGCCCCCTTCATGAACTTCCTGATGTCCAGCAAGAAGGGAGAGACCCAATGACCCTGCGCACCCTCCTTGCCCTCACGCTGGGCGCCCTCCTCCTGGGCGGCTGTGCACAAGGCCCCGGCTACGACTACAGCAACTTCAAGGAGAGCAGACCAACCTCCATTCTGGTGCTGCCGCCGGTGAATCACTCGCCGGACATCAAGGCGGGCCCCAGCCTGCAATCCCAGATCACCTATCCGCTCGCCGAGTCCGGCTATTACGTGCTGCCGGTGGCGGTCACCAACGAGACGTTCCGGCAGAACGGCGTGACCGAGCCCGCCGACATCCAGGCGCTGCCCATCAAGAAGCTCCACGAGATCTACGGTGCCGATACCGCCCTCTACCTTGACATCAAGGAGTACGGCACCAGCTATCTGGTCATCTCCAGCGAGACAGTGGTCACCGCCAGTGCCCGCCTGGTGGATCTGCGCACCGGCAAGCTGTTGTGGGAAGGCAGTGCCAGCGCCAGCAGTGCCGAGCAGCAGGGCAATTCGGGGGGCGGCCTCATCGGCATGCTGGTGGTGGCGGTGGTCAATCAGATTGCCAACACCCTGACCGACAAGGGCCATGAAATCGCCGGCATCACCAGCGTCAGGCTGCTCAGTGCCGACATGCCCAACGGCATCCTCCATGGCCCCCGCTCGCCGAAATACCAGGCTCGCTAAGGCGCGTCGTCTCACTCCACACAAGAGGGCGCCATGCCCTCTTGTTTCAGTCACCCCCCTTCCCCCGCCCACCATCGAATGCGATCTTATCGTCTATCTTTTTGATATTGCTGGCTCATTTTTGTGCACACCCCATGGCACCCCACCAACTTCATCTGGTGATGCCCGGTAAAATCAGTTACAAAAAAGGCCTCTGTCACCACGGGAGCGTTCACGCCATGGCCGCCTCACTGCTGCGTTTCCTCCCCCGTCGATGGCTCACCCGGCTTGGCTGGCTCTGCCTGGCCCTGATGGGGCTCGGATTGGTGTGCAACTACACCTACCTTCGTATCAGGCACGACATGGCGCTCATCACCGCCAAGCAGCCCAACCTGTTCGAGGTGTTCTATCAGCGGGCTCGCATCCTTGCGCCAGAGAAACTGGCCGCCTTCATCGACAACAGCAGCATCAAGATGCCCATCTTCAGCGAGAACGGGGATGCGACGGCCTATGGCTATGGCTATGATCTCCCCACCCTGAAGCGCCTGGCGGTCATTCCCGTGTTGCCCCCGGCCAACCAGATGCTCCTCGCCTACCTGTACGTCATCTCCAACCCCGAGGTCCTCAACCTCTACGCCTTCTATGATGATCGCCGCATGCTTGGCATGGTCGCCAGCAAGGGGATGCTGCCGAGCCAGTTGTTGCCCATCAACACCGACCTCAGCGACATCGAGCCCTGGACCCACTATTTCGGCTGCGCCTTTTTCGCGGCCACCCATGTCCCCTGCAGCACGGATGAAGCCTAGGTCTCCGGTCTCTATACCGACACCTTCACCGGGTTGCAGGCCATCACCCTCTACTTCCCCTTCGTCTATTACGAGACCGCCATCAAGGACTACCGCTATGGACTCAAGGGCATCGACATCGCCGTCGACCGGGCGTTCAAGGATGTGCTGCGCCCCTTCGAGAGCCTCAATCCGACCCGGACCGTCCTCTCCTTCGAAGAGGTCGAGCCCTGCCGCCCGTTCCACCTCTGCCTGAGTACGCCGCTGATGCGCACTCAGGCAGGCAATGATCTCTACCTCAAGTGGTCATACAGTTACGGCGATTTCATCCGGTCCGTGCTCTACGGGGCGGCCTTCAAGCTCTATCTCATCATCCTGCTGCTGATCATGCTGACGGGGCGCAGCCTGGTTACCCGCCTGCGCACCCTGGCCCAGACCGACCACCTGACCCGACTGCCGCGCCGTGACATCCTGAACGAGGCGCTGCTGCAGGAGCACGACTACCTGATGATCCTCGACATCGACAACTTCAAGTCCGTCAACGATACCCATGGCCACGGGGTGGGCGATTTGGCGCTCGTCGCCTTCGCCGCTCACCTCAAGGCCAATATTCGCAAGGGCGATGTTGCCATTCGCTGGGGCGGGGAAGAGTTCATCGTGCTGTTCAAGGGGATGGACGATGACAACATGGTGCATCACTCCGCCGCCCGCCTGCTGGAGCGGCCATTGCGCATCCCCGAACTGCCCGCCCCCATCACCTTCTCCGCCGGAGTGACCCGCATTCGCGATTACCTGACGGTGGCCGAGGCGGTGCAACTGGCCGACGATCTGCTCTATCACGTCAAGCAGCACGGCAAACGCAATATCGCCTATTACCAGGGGCAGACCATCCGCCTTGTCCGCGATCCGGGCGCCGATTAGGCCCCCTGAGCGCCCCGGCTTCTGCCGCGCCCCCGCTATCTGTTACCATCCCGCCACGCTGATTGTTTCCGTCCCGGCCACGGGGCGGGATAACCCCATACTGGTGCCCTATGTCCATTGCCTCCTTCGCCGAACTGGCCCTCTCCCCCCGCTTGCAGCAAACCCTGGCCGAGCTTGGCTACGCCGCCCCCACCCCGGTGCAGGCCAGCGCCATCCCCCTGATCCTCGCGGGGCGGGATCTGATGGCGGGCGCCCAGACCGGCACCGGCAAGACCGCCGCCTTCGTGCTGCCGCTGCTGGAGCTGTTGCTGCAACACCCGACGAGCGATGGCCCCCGCCCCATCCGCGCCCTGGTGCTGGTGCCGACCCGCGAGCTGGCGGTGCAGGTTTTTGATAGCGTCACACGCTACGCCAGGGGCACCACTCTCACCAGCACGCTGGTCTACGGCGGGGTGAGCATCGCCGCACAGGTGGAGGCGCTGAACGCCGGGGTGGATATCCTCATCGCCACCCCGGGCCGCCTGCTCGATCACCTGCGCCAGGGGGTGCTCACGCTGGCCGAACTGCACCATCTGGTGTTTGACGAGGCGGACAGGATGCTCGACATGGGCTTTATGGACGAGATCAAGGCGCTGCTGAAGCAAATCCCGGCGGATCGCCAGACCCTGCTGTTTTCGGCCACCTGCGACGACAACCTCTTTGCGCTCAGCAAGGTCTTGCTGCGCGACCCCGAACTGATCGAGGTGGCACCGCGCAACACCACGGCGGCCGAGGTGGAGCAGCGGGTCTATGCGGTGGACAGCGATCGCAAGGTGGCGCTGGTCGAACACATGCTGACCGTGAAGGGCTGGGCACCGGCGCTGATCTTC
The DNA here is from genome assembly GCF_017939245.1 of Aeromonas sp. PrichA-15. Taxonomy (NCBI): domain Bacteria; kingdom Pseudomonadati; phylum Pseudomonadota; class Gammaproteobacteria; order Aeromonadales; family Aeromonadaceae; genus Aeromonas; species Aeromonas sp. PrichA-15. The sequence continues at coordinate 20,192 of NZ_JAGKRH010000081.1, forward strand.
AGCCGCACCCGCCAGGGGGCCGACAAGCTGGCCCAGCAGCTCGGCAAGGCGGGCATCAATGCGCTGGCCTTCCACGGGGACCTGTCACAGAGCGCGCGGGAAAACGTGCTGCTGGCGTTTCGCGCCGGCACCTTGCAGGCCCTGGTGGCCACCGACGTGGCGGCTCGCGGCCTCGATATCAGCGACCTCAACCATGTGATCAATCTGGAGTTTCCCCATCAGCCGGAGGATTACGTGCACCGCATCGGGCGCACCGGCCGCGCCGGCAACAAGGGGCTCGCCATCACATTGTTCAGCCCCGAAGACGCACCCCTGCTGGAGAAGGTGGAGGCCGTGCTCGACACCCGATTGCCCCAGCAGTGGTTCCCGGGCTTCGAGCCGGATCTCACCCGCTTCGACCCAGAGCCGCGCCGCGCCAGCAAGGGTGCCCAGAAGCAGAAGGCCAGAAAGCAGGCCCTCGCGGGCAACAAGGGCGGCAAGGGCCGCAAGCCCTGACATGGAGGATCTTGCGGGGGAGCCCCAAAGCACGGGTGCTCCCCTTTTCCTCGCGCCGGCCCGGGGAGAAACCCTGGCGCCGCCGACCCCCTCTCTTGCTCTCTCCCTCTTGTTCCCCTGACCAAACCGCCCCCAGAGCCTTGCCACACTCTGCTACAAAAGAGGTAGTGAAGGGGCACACTTTCGCCACAAAGCAGGCGTGAGATAAAGGCATGGCACAAGGAGGACATCATGAAACCCGCATCCCTCGTCTGGGCCCTGCCCCTGACCCTCACCCTGCTCTGGCTCTCTGGTCTCACCCAGTGGCCCGCCAGCGTCTGGCCCTGGCGCCACGAGCTGCTGATCCTGACCGGTCTGCTTGGCCTCGGCGCCATGACCCTCTCTTTGCTGCTGGCCCTGCGCCTGCCCAGGCTCGAGGCCTGGTGTGGCGGGCTGGATCGCATGTTGCGCCTGCACCGCAGCAGCGCCCTCTGGGCCACCGGCACCCTGATGGCCCACTGGCTGCTGGTGGAAGCCCCCAAGTGGGCCGTCGCCGCCGACTGGCTGACCCGGCCGGCACGCCGCGGTGCAGGCGCAGGCAGCGATGACCTGTGGCACGAACTCGGCAATACCCTGGGGGAATGGGGTTTCTATCTGCTGCTGGCCCTGGTAGCGGTGAGCCTGCTGGCGGTGGTGCGCTACGAGCGCTTCCGGGTGGTTCACCGGCTGGCCCCGGTCATCTATCTGATGGGCTGGCTGCACGGGCTCTGCCTGCTGCCGCACATAGGCGTCCTGACCCCGGTCGGCCTGACCCTGCTTATCGGCGGCGGGCTGGGTGCCCTGGGGGCGCTCTACTCCCTCTTTGGCCGGGTGGGCCAAAACGAGCGCCACCAGGGGACGGTCAGCGCCCTCGCCCCCCTGGATGAGCGCACCCTGGAGATCCGGGTTGCCCTCACCGCGCCCCTGCACGGCTACCGCCCCGGACAGTTCGCCTTCTTCGACTTCGCCGGGCGCGGCGAGCCTCACCCCTACACCCTGGTGAATGTCTCGGCGGATGGCTGTACCCTCACCCTGGCGGTACGCGCCCTCGGGGATCACACCCGCTGGCTGCACCAGCACCTCAAGGTGGGGGATGCGGTCATCGTGACCGGCCCCTATGGCGCCTTCGCCCTGCCGGATCCGGCCCCCGCGCTCTGGGTCGGCGCCGGCATCGGCATCACCCCCTTCGTCGCCTGGCTGGAGGCCCTGGTGCGCCGTGGCGAGACACGCCCGGGCACCACCTTGCTGCAATGCGCCCCCACCGCCGAGGCCGCCCCCTATCACAGTCGGCTGGCCGAGCTGTGCCGCCGGGCCGGGGTCGACTACCGGCTGCATCTGGAGTCCGAGCGCGGCCGACTGGATCTCGCCGCCCTGGGTGAGCGTCAGCACACCCCGGTGTGGTTCTGCGGCCCCGAGCCCATGGCCCAGACTCTGGATGCCCATCTGGCAGCCCCGCTGCACCGGGAGCTGTTCCGCTTCCGTTGACGGGCCAGACCGGCGCGTTCAGTCATTGGCCTGATATTAGGGAAACTGGGAGACGGGCGGGCACGGGCCCCCTTGAGCGGGCCACGCCCCCGCCGCCCGCACGCTGCCGCCCCAGAAGCTCGCCACCAGTATCAAGGCCCCGGCCAGCCCGTATTTGATCCAGGATTTCATCGTCTTGCTCCCCTCTCGTTGGCCCTCGCCACCCTGTGGCAAGCAGGCCCATTTATCAGTGGGCAGAAGATAGAAGGGATATGTGAGGGGAAAATGAGGCTGTGTGAAGCCAGGGTGAAGTCGAGGGGAAGTCAGAAGATATCAGCAGCGAGTCACGACAAACATGGCGGTTGGCAATGCGGGGAATGGAGAGAGGTAAGGGCTCAACATACGCAGTCAACGCCTTGATGTAGGGACGATTAGCGCAGCGTAATCGTCCGCATACCGCCGGCACCGAGTCATGGTAAGAGCGACAGGAAACTCTGGATATCAGCGGCTTCTAGGCCACGACCTGTTCGCGATTGTCCGAATACGCTTCGCTATTCGAACCTGCAACACAGATAGCGGCCCCTCACCCTAACCCTCTCCCAAGGGAGAGGGGATGGCCCGTGCCAATTCAAAGCCCGGTTGCCAAACCAAATCAGAGGCGCATATTTGCTCCCTTCTCCCACTCTTGATCACAAACAAGAGGAGAAGGGCTGGGGATGAGGGGGGAGGTAACAATAAGCCACATAATGTAGGGTCGATTAGCGCAGCGTAATCGTCCTCATACCGCCACGCACCAAGTAATGGCAAGACCGCCAATAAATTCCAGATATCAGCGGCCTCTCGGCCACGACCTGTTCGCGAACGTCAGAATCCGCTTCTCTAATCTACTGCCCTGCATCATTCCTGCAGGGCAAGATCGCGAACGTTTTTTAAGCAGGGCATGAGGATTTGACCGACCGAACAGGGTGTGATCTTATACTCTCTTTTACGGGAGTTTCGTCATGAACCATCAAGCGGCATTTACCCAATTCTTCTCCGAACTTGAAGACCC
>NZ_JAGKRH010000082.1:0-27478 GCF_017939245.1 Aeromonas sp. PrichA-15
ACTCAAACTTTCCGGGAGGACAGGCGTGAATGAAGTCGAGAGCTTGGTCGATACGCATAAAAAAATCCGAAACCCAACAAGGAGTTTCGGATTCTTACACAGCCTGAGGATCGGTCAATGGATCCTTAACTGATCGGCATTAGGCCATGGCCTCCCGTCTTTTTTTATGCTTCCTCAGATGCGCGTGCGTACATCCGCCGCAATCTGATCGAGCAACAGTTGCCAGCCCTGTCCCAGCTCGTTCACCAGGGCGCCATACCCATCGGCAGGCAGCACCCGCTCCTGCTGGAAGGGAACATCTCTCAACACGACCCCCTCCTCCGTCAGCAGGCGCCAGCGACCGCTGAGCAGGGCGCGGCCGTCGTGCCGCCCCTGGAAACGCTCGACCGAGATGCTCAGCACAGGCCCCTTGCGGGCCCCGTCCTGACGCACCACCCAGCCAGGCAAGCGGCTGGAGAGGCCATTGAGGGTCAACTGGTTCAACTGGGCATCGAGGGAACCTGCCCAGCGATGGTACTCGGCAAAGTGCAACTCCTTGCCCTCCAGCTGATAGACCAGGCTCATCCGGTCAAGCTGACCGGACAGGGCGACGGGGCGCAGCACCAACTGGTGCTGCGGCTGCGCCGTGGTGACACTCGACGGCGCCGTGTCAGCATCCAGCGAATAGTAATGCAGCGTCGTCGGCGCACTGCCACATCCCGCCAGCAGGCCCAGCAAGGCCAGCGTCAACATCCGTTTTTTCATCATTTTCCTCGCTTGGGCTCGGGATCCCGCGGACGAGCGCGGTCAAAGATCAGCGAACTCGGCTGCTCGTTCAGTGAATGGACCAGAGGTTGCAACTCACTCATCAGCTGGTTGAGTGATTGCACCGACTGACGCAGCTCCTGATTGGTCTGGGAACCGGCATCATAGGTCTGCAACGTCTCCTGCAACTGCTTGAGGCTCTGGTTGAGGGAGGCCGGCAACTGCTGGGTCGACTGCTGACCGGTAAACTGCTCCAGATTCGCACTCACGGCACTGACATGCTTGAGCGTCTTGTCCAGTGTCATCAGGGTGCTGTTGACCTGAGTGAGGGTGGTGGCCATGTCCATGTCGACGAACTTGTCGAGGATGAGGTTCACCTTGCGTTCGATCTGATCCAGACCGGCCTGGGCAGTCGGGAAGACCTGATAGCCCGCCATCTTGAGCGGCTGATAGACAGGCGCATCCGGATAGAAGTTCAGATCGATCACCTTGCCCCCCGTCAGCAGGCTGGCGGTCTTGAGGCTAGCCCTCAGCCCTTCCTTGAACTGCTTGTTGAACAGGGCCCGCCACTGCTCCTTCTCCGCATTGGCATAACGGTGGGAGAGACGCTGCACCTCGATGCGCGCCAGCACCGGGATCTGCCGGCTCTTGAATAGCTGGACGCCCTTGTCGTCGATGAGATAGGGAGCCGAGATGACGGTACCGACCCGGATGCCGCGATACTGTACCGCCGCGCCGGGATGCAGCCCGCCCACGTCATTGTCGAACAGGAAGACATAGTCGATGAACTGATCCAGGCTACCGGCCAGCACGCTCTCCTCGTCCTTGAACAGCACGAACTCGTCGTTCTGTTTCACCGGCTCCCCCGGCAACCAGCCGGGAGGCAGCCCCATGGTGATGCCGCCGTTGATCAGGCTCTCCAGCGAGTCCATCTTCACCTTCATCCCCTCGCTGCTCATGGAGACCTCGAAGCCGGGCGTCAACCAGAACCGGGAGTTGCTGCTCACCAGGACGTCATAAGGCGCGTTGATGAAGAGCTGGTACTGCATCTCGCTCTTCTCGGGCAGGAATTTGGCCTCTTCGACCTGACCGATGGTGAATCCCTGATAGCTGATGGGGGAACCCGCGCCCAGCGCGTTGGCATCCCGGCTGGACAGGGATAGCCGCAATCCCCTGGCATCCAGGGATGCCAAGGGCGGCCTGTCCAGCATGGCGTATTCGCTTCGCGCCCTGCCCTTCTTGCCGGGAGAAAGCTCGATATAGGCACCGGAGAGCAAGGTGCCAAGACCGGAAACGCCCTCACGCCCGACCCTGGGCTTGACCACCCAGAACTGGCTGTCTTTCTTGAGCATGCCGGCGGCGGCATTGGTCAGGCGAGCCTTGAGCACGGCATGGCTATAGTCCTCGCTGAGCTCCACCGTCTCGATACGGCCCACCTCCACTTCACGAGAACGGATCACCGTCTTGCCCGCCACTATGCCCTCGGCGGTCGCCACCGTCAGGGTGAAGCTCGGCCCTTGTGAATACCAGTGCTGGAACAGCATCCAGGCGCCGATGAAGAGGGCCAGCAAGGGCACCATCCAGATAGCGGCAGCCGAACTCATGAAATCAGAGCCCGGTTTCCACCTTGTCTTACGCTCACTCACGTTCGCGTTCTCCTTGTTGTAAATCCCAGATCAGGCGGGAATCAAAACTCATGGCAGCCACCATGGTGACCAGTACGACCCCGGCAAAGGCGACGGCCGCAGGGCCAGGGTAGATGGTCATCAGATTGTCGAGCCGGATGAGACCGGCCAGGATGGCCACCACGAAGACGTCGATCATCGACCAGCGCCCCACAAATTCGGTCATGCGATAGAGTTTGAGCTTGCCGAGGGGAGATGCCCCCTGGCCGCGCTGCACCACGTAGCAGAGCCACAGCAGCGCCAGGATCTTCACCAGCGGCACCACCACGCTCGCGAAGAAGATGACGGCGGCAATGGGGTAGGAGCCCATGGCCCACAGCAGCACCACCCCGCCCATGATGGTCGAGGGGCTGTCATCCCCCAGGAACACGGTGTCCATGATGGGATACAGGTTGGCTGGGATATAGAGGATCACCGAAGTGATCAGCAGGGCCCAGGTGCGGTTCAGACCACCCGGCTTGCGGCTGTGCAGGTGATCCCCGCAGCGAACGCAACTATGGGCATCCTGCTCGTTCAGGGCGCCGCAGATGTGACAGCCCACCAGACCGCACGACAGGGCGCTCTCCTCGGGATCCAGCTCCCTCGCCGCCGTCGGACCGAACAGTCGCTGCCACAGCCACATCCGATCCAGGGAGGAGATCATCTTGATGAGCAGCAGGGTGTAGCCAACGAAGGTCCAGAACGACAGCCCCATCTTGATGTCGGCCATCCCCATCAGCTTCACCAGAGAGATGAGCACGCCGATGAGGAAGACGTCCACCATCAGCCAGGGCTTGATCCGGCACAGCAGGCGGCCAAGGGAGCGCAGGGCCTTGCTGTGCAGATCCTTGTCCAGGCGCCACAGCACCAGCATGATGGAGCCGATATAGACCAGCGGCAACCCGATCAGGGTAATGCTCAGCACGGCCCCGAGGAACAGGTAGCCTTGATCCACCAGGGTGGTGATGCACTGCAGGAAGGTCATCTCCTGCCCCACCCCCTTGGCCGAGAACGACATGAAGGTAAAGGCGTTGGAGAGCACGAACATGATGATGGCCGCAAAGCCATAGGCGATGGGCCTGCGCTCCTGCTCCGGCAGATGACGAGTCAGGGTATGGCCGCAGCGCGGACAACTGCTCGTCTCCCCCACGGCCAGCTCGGTGGCCGGCACCAGCAGGTCACACTCTTCGCAGGCGGTCGCGTCATGGGTATAGGTGGGTGGATGTTGGTGTGAAACCGGATGCAAGATAAGACCCCAGCATGAGGCCCGCCACGGGGCCAGAGCCGCCAATTATTGCAGCAGCGGCCCCTGCCGACCAGCCCTGTCGTTGTCCATCCTGCCCGGGTGTGAGAATGACTTTGACAAGGCAGTGACCATTTAGCACAATCAAACGCCACTTTTTTCCGCGGGACAATAATTTATGACAACTGAATCCCCAAGCTACTCCACTATCGAGCAGGCCTTCTCCCTCGGGAACGGGCAAGATTCTGCCCTCAACTGGTTGCGCAAAAACCGTAGCCAGGTCGCCATCTTCCTGGTGAGCGGCATCAAGCTGGAGGGGACCATCAGCGGTTTTGACCAGTACAGCGTGCTGTTGACCGATGCCCATGGCAATCAGCAACTGGTCTACAAGGCCAAGATTTCCACCATTGCCATGCACTCCGGCCGTCCTGCCGTCAGCATCCAGCGGGCCCGCAAGCCACGGGTTTCCATGGCGCCGCGCCCCCATGGCGCCCCCAGCCGTTATGACGACAACCAGGGTGGTGGCAGCGAGCAGTAAATCTCGCCACTGCCCATCCTGACGGTGTCGCTGCGTCAGCCAGTGACACCTGTTCCCCACTCTCATGTTTCGCCTGTCCCGTATGAGAGTGGGGCTTCTCTCCCGAGCCGGTTGTTGACCCGCTCGTCTTCGTTACTCAGTAGGTCAACCCGACCGGTTTTCCCTCTCTGACCATGCAGACCTGCATGCCGGCCGCTTCACCGGCCTGTGCGCCTATGCCCGTATCCTCGAACACCAGACATTGACCGGGCTCGACACCCAGGCGTCGCGCCACCAGCAGGAAGGTGTCTGGATGGGGTTTGTGCAGCTCCACGTCGTCGGCGGTGACCACCACGGGGAAATACCGATCCAGCCCTGTGTTGCGCAGCACCGCTTCGGCATTGATACGGGGAGAGCCTGTCCCTATGCCCATGGGGATCCGGCCGTGATAGCGTTCCACCAGATCCAGCATGGCCGGGAAGGGGGTGGCCTTGTGCAGGTTGGCAACATAGTGTTCGGTCTTGCAGCGTGTCACCACCAGAGGATCCAGCGCGATCTGCTGCACTTCGGCCACCAGCAGGGCTATCTTGCGGCTGGGCATGCCTCCCAGCTCATAAAACCAGTCGGCGTCGAACCGAAAGCCAAACTCGCGGGCGGTGTGCTCCCAGGCGGCCAGGTGCAAGGGCATGGAGTCCACCAGAGTGCCGTCGAGGTCGAAAACCAGGCCTTGAAATCCGGATAGGGTCATGGTGCAGGATCTGTCTGTGAAAAATGGGCCCCCATTCTAGCCAGAGCGCGGGCGCATCGCCATGCGCCAGATGGCGAGAAACGCTTGCCACCTCATTTATACAGGGCGGCGTGGATCTGAAAGCCCGCACGTATACAGATCAGCATGGATCTGATGCCGGGCAGGCAGCCCCCACGCAGGTGTCAGCGATAGGCCAGGGTACAGGCCCGCCCTTGTGATTTGGCGTGATAGAGTGCCTGATCCGCCTGCTCGGTCAGGGTTTGCCACTCCTTGTCCGATGACGGGACCAGATAGCTGAACCCGATGCTGACGGTGAGTGTCGCCGCCACCCGGGAAGCCGGATGGGGAATTTGCAAGGCGTCAAGGCCGTGGTGGATCTGCTCCGCCAGCCGCTCCGCCTCTCCCGGCTGCGGTGAACACAGCAGGATGACAAACTCCTCCCCCCCATAGCGGGCCACCAGGTTGGTACGCCGCCGCTCGGTATCCTGCAGCAGTGCCGCCACCCGCTGCAGGCACTGATCCCCCTTGCCGTGGCCGAAGTGATCGTTGTAGGACTTGAACTCGTCCACATCGATCATCAGCACCGCCAGCACGCCCTGATGGCGGCGAGCCCGCTCCCACTCCCGTTCCATGGTGATGTCCCATTGGCGGCGGTTGGCGATGCCAGTCAGGGGATCTTCCAGAGACAGCAGAGAGAGGCGCCGGTTGGCTTCCTCCAGCGCCCGGTTGGTATCGGCCAGTTGCCGGGTCCGCTCCTGCACCCTCAGCTCCAGCTCCCGATTGAAGCGCTCAAGCTTCTCCTGGGTGCGCTGGCGGATCAGCAACTGGGAGAGCACGGCGGCATACTGCTTGAAGATCTCGCTCTGATACGCCTTGAGGGGGCGCCGCCAGAGCAGGTTGTCGGCGGCGATCCAGCCGATGGGGGTACTCCCATCCCAGAGCGACACCATGGCGTTCCAGCCGCGACCCACCTCCTGCTTCTCGTAATAGAGAGGCGTGTCCTCCAGCACCAGGACATAGTCCTTGCGACGCAGCGCCTCCTGCACCGTGGGATGATCCGGAATGGGGCTGATGAAATGGCGCTCGTCGATGAGCTCACCCGCCTCGTTGGTCCCCCAAGTACCGTGCATGGTCTTGAATTCACTGTCAGTCAGGAAGATGGCGATGCGATCGAACTGCAACTCCTGGCGGGCCAGTGCCACCGCGTCGTGCAGCAAACGATCCTCGCTCTCGCAGCGGGAGAGCTTGACCCCCACCTGATGCAGCGCCTGCAGCATGCTGAGGAAAGAGTCCTGCAGGGCCTGGCTGCGCACGAGGTCTGCCTGGGTGTGGAGCCGCTGATCCCGCTCCAGATCCACCTGTCCCGCGAGTCGCCGACTCTCGAGCTCGGCAGCGAGATAATGCATGAGCAGCTGGATGCTCTGCTGCTGGCGTCTTGGCAGGCGATCTAGACGACGGCGGGTTTCCAGATAGACCACGGCCTCCAGCCCCTTGTGACGCTTGAGGGGGAAGCTCGCGCGCAGGCGCGGGATCTCGGGTTCGACGCTCTCCCGCTCCCAGATGGCACGGGTCGGCGCGATGGGCTCCACCAGCAACTGGCCAAGCGCAAGGGAACGTTCGATGAAGAGGATGGGCAACTCGAGGGAAGAGAGGATGTCAGCGCTCAGGCAGAGCAGACCCTGTTCCGGGCGATAGTGATAGAGCTGGGGCGTCGGAACACGCAGCCACAGATAGATCTGTTCAGCCTCTGTTTTTTCCCTGACCGCAGACAAGGTCACTTCACAGAGATGTTCAAAACTGGTGAAGTGCTCCGGATCCCATTCTTCCATGCCAAATCATCCTTGGTTGTATCCAAGCGAGTATATCGGCAAAGCCCGGCCATTAATTGACCGGGCAATCAAAAGCGAGATCCAGAGCCCAGTTTTTACAACAGATTCAATGCCTGCATGGCACTGCGGATGCGCTCGCGGGTGGCCTCGGAGAGCGGCATCACCGGCAGACGGCACTCTTCGCTGCACAGACCCAGCAGGGAGACCGCATACTTGGCCCCTGCGGGGCTCGGCTCGGCGAACATGGCCTGGTGCAGCGGAATGAGCTTGTCCTGCAATTCCCGGGCAGCTTGCCACTCACCGGCCAGCGCCAGGTTCTGCACCTCGGCCACCAGCTTGGGGGCCACGTTGGCCGTCACCGAGATGCAACCCTGGCCACCACCGATGTTGTAGGCCACGGCGGTGGCATCTTCACCGGAGAGCCAGGCAAACGGCTTCTTGATGAGCTGGCGTTCAACCCAGGGGCGGGCCAGATCACCGGTGGCATCCTTCACGCCGGCAATGCGCGGCAACTCGGCCAGACGGGCCAGGGTCGCCGGCTGCACGTCAACGATGGCGCGGGGCGGAATGTTGTAGACGATGATGGGTTTGGTGGTGGCGTCGTGCACCGCCTTGAAGTGGTGGTAGAGCCCTTCCTGATTGGGGCGGTTGTAGTAACCGGCCACATGCAGGGTGGCATCCGCTCCCATCTGCTCGGCATAGCGGGTGTATTCAATGGCTTCAACCGGGTTGTTGGAGCCTGCACCTGCGATCACGGGAATGCGCCCGGCCACCAGCTTGACCACCAGCTCCACCACGCGGCAATGCTCATCGTGGGTCAGGGTCGGGCTCTCCCCGGTCGTGCCGACCGGCACTATGCCATGGGTTCCCTGCTCTATGTGCCACTCCACCAGGCGAGCCAGTGCGGCCTCGTCCAGCTGGCCCTGTCGAAATGGGGTGATCAGGGCAACTATCGAACCTTGAAACATGGGATTTCCTTCTCCTAAACAGATGGATTGGTCAATAAAAAGCCCCGGTACGGGAGTCGCTACCGGGGCTTGAATCGTCTCAGGGATGAGAGGTTACGCGCGCACGCCAGCAGGCCCGATTGTCAGGCTATGTTTATGCTTTCGTTTCGATACGCATGACCGCATTGCATCATCTCTGGGTAAATAGGCGTCTGGGCATATTTCGGGAACACGGCATAAATGTCAAGGCGAAAGCGGCCATGTATAATGGCCGCCCAAAAATGCGTGGAGAGACCCAATGAGCCGTCCTGTCAGTGCCGTCAGTCAGATGCTGGAACGTAACCAAGCCCTCTTTGTCGGCAAGCGGCTGTTGGTGTGCGGTGCCCTGGAGGATGATTATCCTCGTCAACTGGCCGAGCTGGCACAAAGCCTGACCGTCTTCACCACGGATTACTGCTATTACCGCACCCAGCAGGCCGTTCTGGGAGACGCCATCCTGTTCGATCACCAGCTGGGTGGCGCCCCCCGATTCGATGCCCTGCTGCTGCTGATGCCCAAGGCCAAGGCCGAGGCGCAATACCTGCTGGCCATGATGACGCCGCTGCTCGAAAGCGGGGCCGACCTATTTCTCGCCGGCGAGAACCGGGGCGGCATCAACGGGGCCGACAAGCTGCTGGCACCTTATGGCGAGAAACCGATCAAGCGCGACTCTGCGCGCCGCTGCTCTCTCTACCACGGCACGCTCGACAAACCGGTCGTCCCCTTCGAGCTGGACGCCTGGTTCAGTCGCTATGAGTGCCAGGCGGGCGACACCACCCTGACCGTCATGGCCCTGCCTGGGGTCTTCAGTGCAGACGGCCTGGATCTCGGCACCCAGATGCTGCTGGCGAGCCTCCCCCCCGTAACGGGCAAGCTGCTCGACTTTGGCTGCGGCGCCGGCGTCATCGGTTCCGTGCTGGCCAAGCGCAACCCGGCCCTGGCTGTCACCATGGTGGATATCAATGCCCTGGCACTGGAGTCCAGCCGCCGAACCCTGGCGGTCAACGGTCTGAGCGGACGTGTTCATGCCTCCGATGTCTATTCCGACATTGCCGAAACATTCCAACAGATTGTCTCGAATCCCCCCTTCCATGCCGGGCTCAAGACCTTCTACGCCGCCACCGAAACCTTCCTGGCAAAGGCACCTGAGTACCTGACCGCAAATGGCACCCTGACCATAGTCGCCAATGCCTTCCTGCGATACCAGCCTATACTGGATGCGCACTTCAAACAGACCGAGGTGATCGCGGGCGACGCCAAATTCAAGGTGTATCTGAGCAAAGCTTAAAGAAGTGCAACGGTTGTAATAAAACAAGTAGAGAGTGCCAGACGGGATCTGTTAAGGTACCAAGAAAACGTTCACCACCCCTTTAGGGGTGTTTTTTTCGCAGCAACATGAAAACCTTTTCAACATCATGATCTCAGGGAGAGAACGACGATGGCAGGCATACTCACCATGATACTGGCAGGCGGTGAAGGTACCCGACTGCAACCGCTGACCACCACCCGCAGCAAACCCTCCGTGCCCTTTGGCGGCAGTTACCGGTTGATCGACTTCGTGCTCAACAACTTCGTCAACGCCGACTTCCTGCGCATCTATGTACTCACCCAGTTCAAGTCCCAGTCCCTTTATCTGCACATGAAGAAGGGCTGGAACATCGTCGGCATCACGGATCGCTTCATCGACCCCATTCCGGCCCAGATGCGAATGGGCAAACGTTGGTATGACGGCACCGCAGACGCCATTTACCAGAACCTGCGCTTCATCGAGATCTCCGACCCCGAACACGTCTGCATCTTCGGCTCCGATCACATCTACAAGATGGACGTGAGCCAGATGGTGAGCTTCCACAAGCAGAAAGCGGCCGCCCTGACCGTCGCGGCACTGCGCATGCCCATCGAGGAAGCAAGCGCCTTCGGGGTGATCGAGGTGGATCAGGAAGGGCGCATGATTGGCTTTGAAGAAAAGCCCCGTCACCCGAAACACATCCCCGGCGACCCCACCCAGGCCCTGGTCTCCATGGGCAACTACATCTTCGAGACCGAGGCCCTCTATCGGGAGCTCAAGCGGGATGCCGCCGAGGAGAACTCCAGTCACGATTTCGGCAAGGACATCATTCCCAGCCTGTTCCCCCGTGCCCCCGTCTACGTCTACGACTACAGCACCAACGTGATCCCGGGCGAGAAGCCCAACGTCTACTGGCGCGATGTGGGGACGCTCGACTCTTACTGGCAGGCACACATGGACCTGGTGGCCGACGATGCCCCCTTCTCTCTCTACAATCGCAAGTGGCCGCTGCACACTCATTACCCGCCCCTGCCCCCCGCCACCTTCATCGATACCGACGACTGCAAAGTCAAGATCGCCAACTCCCTGATCTCCGGTGGCTGCTTCATTCAGGGCAGCCAGATCCAGCGATCCATACTGGGATTTCGCTGCAACATAGGCCCCTGCAGCCACATCAGTGAATCCGTGCTGCTGGGGGATGTGAAAATCGGCGAAGGTTGCTCCATTCGCCGCGCCATCATCGACAAAAACGTTGAAATTGCACCCGGCACCGTGATCGGTGAGAATCTGGACCATGACAGAGAGCGGTTTACCGTATCCGAAGGCGGTATCGTCGTGGTACCTAAGGGAGCAAGAGTTGGCTATTAACCCACTGAAAATCCTGTTTGTAGCCTCGGAGGTTGAGGGGCTGGTGAAGACCGGGGGCCTGGCGGATGTGGCCAAGGCCCTGCCGCAGCATCTCGCCCGTCAGGGGCACGATGTGCGCATCATTATGCCCTTCTACAAGACCATCAAGCGCCGGGACGAGGCCACCCTCCTCGCCTCGCGCTGGCTCCCCACCCCCCAGGATCGCAGTGATATCAGCTATCGCATCCATCAGCTGGAACTGGACGGGATCTGCGTCTATCTGCTCGATTGCCCGCACTATTTCGACCGCCCCCAGCTCTATGCCGAGAACAACCAGGCCTATCCCGACAACGGTGAACGCTTTGCCTTTCTAGCCGCGGCGGCTCTGCATGCGTGCGAACAGCTGGGTTTCGCTCCCGACATCGCCCACTGCAACGACTGGCACACCGGTCTGCTGCCGCTGCTGCTGAAAACCCGTCATGCCCACAACCCCTTCTTCCAGCGCACCCGGTCGGTCATCAGCATTCACAACGCGGCCTTTCAGGGGGTATTCGATCGCCAGCAGTTCTGGGCCGTGCCGGAAATCCACGACTACGAGCAGCGCATCAACTACGACTATGGTCACATCAATCTGCTCAAGTGCGGTGTGCTCTACGCAGACAAGATCAATGCGGTCAGCCCCAACTACGCCAGCGAGCTGCTGACGCACCCGGGCGCTCACGGCATGGCCAGCGTATTCCAGCAGCGGGCTGCTGACCTGCGTGGCATCCTCAACGGCTGTGACTATCAGGACTGGGATCCCGCCTTCGATCCTCTGTTGCCCGCCACCTATGATGCCGACAACCTGGATGGCAAACACACCTGCAAGCGCATCCTGCAGCAGGAGACGGGGCTCCCCGTCGGCAACCTCCCCATCTATGGCATGGTGTGTCGACTGACCGAGCAGAAAGGAGTACACCTGCTCATCCCGGCGCTAGACAAGTTCTTGCAACATCAGGTCCAGGTAGTGATCGTGGGCTCCGGTGATCCCTCTCTCGCCGCCCAGTTGCAAAGCATTGCCCAGCAGCATCCCGACAAGTTTGCCTTCATCAATGCCTATGACGACCGTCTGGCCCACCTGGTGGAGGCCGGCGCCGACTTCTTCCTGATGCCTTCTCTGTTCGAGCCATGCGGGCTCAACCAGATGTACAGTCTGGCCTATGGCACCCTGCCCCTGGTTCGGGCTGTCGGCGGATTGAAAGATACCGTCGTGGACTGGGATGCCGACCCGACGCACGCGACCGGTTTCTGCTTCAACGATCCCACTGCCAGCACCTTGCTCGATGCCATGCGCCGCAGCCTGCTCCATTATCTGCAGGAGCCGGCACGTTTTGCCCGTGTGCAGCACCACGCCATGAACACCCGCTTCGACTGGGCAGACTCCGTCATCCTGTACGAACAGATGTATCAGGATGCGCTGGCCACCGTCTGACGCCGATTGCTGAAGTTTTGTGCCCTTGGCACGCCTTTATCCGTCAACAGCGAAAAAAGTCCCCTTTGGCTGTTGACGCCCCCCCAAAACTCTATAGAATCCCACACCGCAGTGATGCGAAGGTGGCGGAATTGGTAGACGCGCTAGCTTCAGGTGTTAGTGTCCCACGGATGTGAGGGTTCGAGTCCCTCTCTTCGCACCATACTGCAACATGCTCTTATCAGACGGCATGTAAATTCAGACTGATAACCCGATGTGCGAAGGTGGCGGAATTGGTAGACGCGCTAGCTTCAGGTGTTAGTGCCCCCCGGGTGTGAGGGTTCGAGTCCCTCTCTTCGCACCATGCTTTTGTCAGACAGCATGTAAATCCAGACTGATAACCCGATGTGCGAAGGTGGCGGAATTGGTAGACGCGCTAGCTTCAGGTGTTAGTGCCCCCCGGGTGTGAGGGTTCGAGTCCCTCTCTTCGCACCATGCTTCTGGCATGTAAAACACAGAAAATGCGCTCCAACCGCATTTAAAAACCAGCTGGAGAAAATCAGTGTGCGAAGGTGGCGGAATTGGTAGACGCGCTAGCTTCAGGTGTTAGTGTCCCACGGATGTGAGGGTTCGAGTCCCTCTCTTCGCACCATTATTCTGCAAAGGCCCGTTACGAGAGTAACGGGCCTTTTGTGTTTTCATGCCCCATGGCTATGCTGTTGAAGATGCTGCGCCACCACGGGGGTTTTCCCATGATCCTGGATACCGATATTCACAACTTCTATGAGCATCTGGTGCTCAAGGAGATAGAAAAACAGGGGTTGGCTCGAACATTGACCCCCTATCAGCTGGCAGACCTCTGCTGCCTGACACTCAACCAGCTTCCTTCCCACTATATCCGCCACGATGTCGACATGATCTACTTCACGACAGACGCCGAACGCAGCGAGATGGAGAAGAAGGTCATCGCCTCCCTGCGCCAGGCCTACGACAAGATCCAGGCCGTCCCCACTCGCCAGGCTTAATGCCAACCCTGCTGCCAGAGCAGAGTGACGACCCCTGTTATTCCCGCAACCGGCAGCAGGATCAACACCGGTCTCAGCCTGGGTTCCAGCATGACCCAGGCAGCCAGCAAGAACCCCAGGCTCCAGAACCCGTATTCCTTCTCCTGACCCCAGACCAGCACCGCCAGAAGGGCGGCCAAGAGCAGAGCGCGTGCTATCCAGTTCATTGGCATTGGTCCGAAAAAGATTAATGATAACTATTATCATCTTTGGTGTTGCCATCTGCAATCGAACTTGCCTATGGATCTCCGGCTATCAAACGGTGTCGATTGAACAGTGAAAAATGCCGATTAGATCAACTATTTTGTGGGATTTTAAAATTTTAAAGCTGTTTTGCCGAATGAGCAGGGATTTTACACCTCCGCTTTATGGTAGATTGCGCCCTCTTTTGGTAAGCCTCTCGGGATCGACGCATCCGCAGGACGAGAGGGGCTGACCTTGGCGAGCAAGAGTTTAGGGAGCGTCTATGCAAAACCAACAACACCACATCCGATTGCCGGGCATGTCGCAAGTATTTGCCTGCCTGGCCATTTTCCTGGCCCTGGCCTTCTCCTTCACCAGCGTGCTGGATCTGCCAATCCAGCTGGCACTGTTCATCGCCTGGTTCGTCATCATGGGACTCGGCATCAAGCTCGGCCATGATTACAAATCCCTGGAACAGGCGGCAGTCGACGGCGTCGCCAAGGGGATGGGGGCCATCCTGATACTGATCTCCGTCGGTGCCCTGGTGGGCACCTGGATTGCCGGCGGCATCGTCCCCAGCATCATCTACTTCGGCCTCAAGGTTATACACCCCTCCATCTTCCTGCTGGCGACCCTGATCATCTGCTCTCTCACCTCGCTGGCCACCGGCACCTCCTGGGGCTCGGCGGCCACCGCCGGCATCGCCATGATGGGTATAGGCCACAGCCTGGGGGTACCCGCGCCGCTGGTAGCCGGTGCCGTGCTCTCCGGCGTCTACTTCGGTGACAAGCTCTCCCCGCTCTCCGACTCCGTGGTGCTGGCCTCGACCATGTCCAACGTCGACGTGATGGAACACATCAAGGGGATGCTGCCCATCAGCCTGTTCTCCTACGTCATCACCGCCGCCCTGTTCACCGTGGTCGGCATGCAGTATTCCGGCAACGTCAGCCTGGAGCAGGTCAATCTGGTGATGGACGCCCTCGACAAGCAGTTCAACATCACCCCCATGGCCATAGTGCCCGTGGTGCTGGTGCTGGGCCTGTTGGCCAACCGCAAGCCCGCCTTCCCGGTGATCAGCTTCGGCGCCTTGCTGGGTCTTGTCTGGGCCATCGTCTTCCAGGACATGGATCCGGTGAAGGCAATGCACTCCGCCTACAGCCCGTTTGCCATTACCTTCGGCGTCGACTTCATCGACAACATCCTCGGCCGCGGCGGCATGGAGTCCATGCTGGGTTCCGTGGCCGTCATCATCTTCGGCTTGGGCTTCGGCGGTCTGCTGGAGAAGGTCGGCATCCTCTCCGTCATCGCCAGTGCCTTCGAGAAGCGCATCAACAGCGCCGGCAGCCTGACCAGCCACACCATCGGCACCGCCTTCTTGGCCAACGTGTTCGGTTCCGCTATGTATGTATCGCTGATCCTGACCCCCAAGATCATGGCCAAGAACTACGACAGACTGGGGCTGGCGCGCAAGAACCTCTCCCGCAACGCCGAGTTTGGCGGCACCCTCACCTGCGGCATGGTGCCCTGGAGCGACAACGGCATCTTCATGGCCGGGGTCCTCGGGGTAGCGACCCTCGACTACCTACCCTACATGTGGCTCAGCTTCACCTGCATCATTGTGACCATCACCCTCGCCTATCTGGGCAAGGGAGTGAACCGTGTACCGGTCACAGAGGCGGTGACAGCCCGCTAATTTCCGTAAAAACAACGACAAAGGCGCCATCACGGCGCCTTTGTCTGGGCGCGATTCGAGGTTAAGCTGGCACTCACCTTGATCGCACGTGGCAGGACGCCCAGATGAACTTCACCTTTCGCCAGATCCGCTATTTCGTGGCGGTGGCCGACAGCTTCTCGGTGAGCCGGGCAGCCGCCGAGCTGCACATCTCCCAGTCGGCGGTCACCAGCGCCATCCGCGAGCTGGAGACCGAGCTCGGCGCCGCCCTGTTCGAGCGCAACCCGCGCGGCGTCAGCCTCACCACCCAGGGCCACCAGTTTCTGCTGCACGCCCGTCGCATCCTAAGCGCCATGACCGAAGCCAGCCACTCCCTCAAGGCGGTGGCCCAGCAGGATCAGGGGCGGCTTACCATAGGCGTAACCACCCTGGTTGCTGGCTACTACCTGTCGGAAGCGCTCGGCCGCTTTCGCCGCGCCTTCCCGGCGGTACAGATCGAGGTGAAGGAGGATGAGCAGCCCTATCTCGAACACCAGATCGTCAACGGCGAGGTGGATGTGGGGATCCTGATGACCAACCGCACCATCCGCCAGGAGGCGTTCGATACCGAGCTGCTGACCCGCTCGCCGCTGCGGGTCTGGCTCGCCGCCAACCCCCCCTCTGCGCCGAGTCGACCCTCTCCCTCAAGGCGCTCGGCGAGGAGCCCATGATCTCGCTGACCGCCGACCAGCTGGACCAGATCATCGGCGGCGGCCTGCGCCGCTACGGCATCTCGCCGCGCATCGTGCTGCGTACCGCCTCGGTGGAAGCGGTGCGCAGCCTGGTGGCGAGCCAGCTCGGGCTCGCCCTGCTGCCGGACTTTGCCTACCGCCCCTGGTCGCTGGAGCAGGAGCGGGTCGAGGCCCGCGCCATCAAGGAGCCCATCCCCGCCATCGACATCGGTCTGGTGTGGCGGCGCGGCTCGCGCCTTGACTGGGCCGCACGCGAGTTCATCGACATCGCCAGAGATCAGAGCCGGCTGCGGGCCCGCCAGCACCTCCCCCGCTAGGACTGAGCCTGAACAGCCGTGACTCCGGCAAAAAAATCAGATTCATCTGCACTCGATATCGATTTTACAGATACCAAAGCCGCTAAAAATTGAAATTCTCATTGCTCACGGCTTCTCCTACGCTCATGACTGGTTAACAGGATGTTAATTGTCAGCGTGGCATCACAACCGTGCCCGCCCCAGCAAGGAGAGCAAGATGAAACTGACCCCCCTCACCCTGGCCCTGATCCCCGCCCTGCTGGCAGGCCAGGTCCAGGCTGCCCCCACCACCCTCGGCAAGGGTGAAGGCCAGCTCAACATCGTGGCCTGGGCCGGCTACGTGGAGCGCGGCGAGACCGACAAGAACTACGACTGGGTGACCGGCTTCGAGAAAGAGACCGGCTGCAAGGTCAACGTCAAGACGGCCGCCACCTCGGACGAGATGGTGGCGCTGATGAACGAGGGGGGCTTCGATCTGGTGACCGCCTCCGGTGACGCCAGCCTGCGCCTCATCGCCGGCGGCAAGGTGCAGGCGTTCAACCTGGCGCTCATCCCGAGCTACAGCAAAATTGATCCCCGCCTGCAGAATGCCCCCTGGCACACGGTGGACGGCAAGCACTACGGCGTGCCCTACCAGTGGGGCGGCAACATCTTGATGTACAACACCAAAGTGTTCCCCAAGGCGCCCGACTCCTGGAGCGTGGTGTTCGAGGAGCAGACCCTGCCGGACGGCAAGTCCAACAAGGGGCGGGTACAGGCGTTCGACGGCCCCATCCACATCGCCGATGCCGCCCTCTATCTGATGAGCCACCAGCCGGCGCTCGGCATCAAGGATCCTTACGAGCTCAACGAAGATCAGTACAAGGCCGCCCTCGACCTCCTGCGCCAGCAGCGCAAGCTGGTGGGACGCTACTGGCACGATGCCTTCGTCCAGATCGACGACTTCAAGAACGAGGGGTGGTGGCCTCCGGCTCCTGGCCGTTCCAGGCCAATACCCTGATCGCCGACAAGCAGCCTATCGCCACGACGGTGCCCAAGGAGGGCGTCACCGGCTGGGCCGATACCAGCATGGTGCACAGCGAGGCGAAGAACCTCACCTGTGCCTATCAGTGGCTGGAGCACTCCCTCAACAACAAGCTGCAGGGGGATCTCGCCTCCTGGTTCGGCTCCGTGCCCGTGGTACCGGCCGCCTGCGAGGGCAATGCCCTGCTCGGGAAAGAGGGGTGCAAGACCAACGGCATCGACAACTTCGATCGGGTTCACTTCTGGCGTACCCCTGTCTCCCAGTGCAAGAGCCAGGGAACCTGCGTGCCCTACTACCGCTGGGTCTCGGACTATATCGCCATCCTGGGTGGCCGCTGAGGTGCCTCAGTAAATGCCGATATGGGGCCGGACAGGAGTCCGGCCCGCTTCCCACACAGACAAGGACGTCCCATGAATGCCGTACAATTTGACCGGGTCAGCCGCCACTATGGCGAGGTGAAGGCGGTCGACGACATCTCCTTCCAGATCCCGGCCGGCGAGTTTTTCACCCTGCTGGGGCCGAGCGGTTCCGGCAAGACTACCTGCCTGCGGATGATCGCGGGCTTCGAATACCCGAGCGAGGGGGAGATCCAGCTGTTTGGCGAGCCCTGCTCCACCGTGCCCCCCTACGATCGCAACCTCAATACCGTGTTTCAGGACTACGCCCTGTTTCCCAACATGGATGTGCGCGACAACATCGGCTACGGCCTGATGCTCAAGGGCGTCGCCAAGGCGGAGCGTTACCGCAAGGTGGACGAGATGCTGGAACTGGTGCGCCTGCCCGGCGTCGGCAACCGCAAGCCGGGCCAGCTCTCCGGCGGCCAGCGCCAGCGCATCGCCATCGCCCGAGCGCTGATCAACCAGCCGCGCATCCTGCTGCTGGACGAACCGCTCGGGGCCCTCGACCTCAAGCTGCGCGAGCAGATGCAGCTCGAGCTGAAAGCCTTGCAGCGCCAGCTCGGCATCACCTTCATCTTCGTCACCCACGATCAGCAGGAGGCGCTCTCCATGAGCGACCGGATCTGCATCTTCAATCAGGGCAAGATCGAGCAGATCGCCGCGCCGGATACCATCTACGACGCCCCCGCCACCCCCTTCGTCGCCCGCTTCGTCGGCACAGTCAACCTGTTCGAGGGGGAGCAGGCCCGCCGTCTGTGCGGCGATGCTCAGCAGATGATGGTGCGCCCGGAGCGGATCCGCCTCGCCGAGGCCGGCACACCGGGCTGGTCCGGGGTGGTGCGCGAAGTGGAGTATCTCGGCCCCTTCGTGCGCTACCGGGTCGATCTCGGCGAGCAGCTCGAGCTTATCGTCAACCACCCCAACGAGGGCCAGGCCCGTCTGCCCCGTGGCGCCCGGGTCAGCCTCAGCTGGCCGGAGCAGGCGATCCATCGCCTGCACACCGCCCCTCAGGGAGCTCAACCATGAGCGCCCCCCACAGTGCGAGCCTTGCCATGAGCCAACCCACTGCCCCCCTCTCCTATCGGCCGCTGCGGCGCCTCTCCACCCTGCTCTACGGGCGGCCGGGTCTGTTGCTGGCCATCCTGCTGGGGCCCCCCCTGCTCTGGCTTGGCATCATCTATGTCGGCTCCCTGCTGATGCTGCTCTCCAACGCCTTCTTCGGACTGGACGAGTTCAGCGGCCAGATCCGCCACGAGCTGGGGCTGCAGAACTTCGTTGCCCTGCTGCGGGCTGAGAACCTGGACGTGATCCTGCGCACCGTCGGCATGTCGCTGCTGGTGACCCTGGCCTGCGCCCTGCTCGGCTTTCCGGTGGCCTACTACATGGCGCGCTACACCAGCGGCAAGACCCGGGCTCTGTTCTACGTCGGCATCATGCTGCCGCTCTGGTCCAGCTATCTGGTACGGGTCTACGCCTGGAAGCTGATCCTGGCCAAGGAGGGGGTCATCAGCTGGCTGGCAGATACTCTGGGACTGGACTGGCTGCTGGACGCCATCCTCTCGCTGCCGGTGATAGGGGGGCCGTCGCTCTCGTTCTCGCGCATCGGCACCTTCATCGTGTTCGTCTACGTCTGGCTGCCTTTCATGATCCTGCCCATCCAGGCGGCGGTGGAGCAGATCCCGCGCTCCTTGCTGGAGGCGAGCGGCGATCTCGGCGCCACCCCTACCCAGACCTTTCGCACCCTGATCCTGCCGCTGGCCCTGCCCGGCGTGGTGGCGGGCTCCATCTTCACCTTCTCCCTGACGCTGGGGGACTACATCATCCCCAGCATCATAGGCAACTCCACCATGTACATAGGTCAGGTGGTCTACATGCAGCAGGGCACGGCGGGCAACCTGCCCTTCGCCGCCGCCTTCTCGCTGGTGCCGATCCTCATCATCGCCATCTACCTGACCATCGCGAAACGCCTGGGGGCCTTCGATGCGCTCTAATACTTCCATGAAGCGGGACCATGGCAGCCAGCCCTCCGGCCTGCTCAAGTACGCGGCCATCGGCGGTCTCCTGTTCCTGCACTTTCCGATCCTGTTCATCTTCCTCTACGCCTTCACCAGCGAGAGCAAGAGCTACCAGTTCCCGCCCCCCGGCATCACCCTCAAGTGGTTCGAGGTGACCCTCAACCGCCCCGACGTGTGGCGCGCGATCCAGCTGTCGCTGGAGGTAGCGGGACTGGCGACGCTGGCCGCCATGGTGCTCGGCACCCTGGCGGCGGGGGCCATCGCCCGCAGCCGCTTCTTCGGCCAGGAGGTGGTATCGCTGTTGCTGGTGCTGCCCATCGCCCTGCCCGGCATCGTCACCGGCATCGCGCTGCGCTCCGCCTACGGGGTGATGGAGATCCCTTTCAGCTTCTGGACCATCGTCATCGGTCACGCCACCTTCTGCGTGGTGGTGGTCTACAACAATGCCCTGGCGCGCTTTCGCCGCACCAACCAGAGCCTCATAGAGGCGTCGATGGATCTTGGTGCCGACAGCTTCCAGACCCTGCGCTACGTGATCCTGCCCAATCTGGCCACGGCACTGCTGGCGGGGGGCATGCTGGCGTTTGCCCTGAGCTTTGACGAGGTGATCGTCACCACCTTCACCGCGGGCCAGCAGACCACGCTGCCGATCTGGATGTATCAGGAGCTGATCCGGCCACGGGACAGGCCGGTCACTAACGTGGTGGCGCTCATCATAGTGGCCTTCACCACCATTCCCATTCTGCTTGCCTACTACCTCACCCGCGACGGCCAGGACGTTTCCGGCAGCGGCAAATAACGACTCAACGCGTGCGCAAGGATGCAACCATGAAACTCTCTACCCAACTTTTGATCGACGGTCAGTTCGTCACCGGTGACGGCCAGGCCGAGCCCATCCTCAACCCGGCCACCGGGGAGCTCATAGCCTCCGTGCCTGAAGCCTCGTTCGAGCAGGTGAACCGGGCGGTGAACGGCGCCCAGCGCGCCTTCGCCCAGTGGAGCCGCACCACCCCGGCGAGCCGCAGTACCCTGCTGCTGCGCCTGGCCGATGCCATCGAGCGCCACGCCGAGGAGTTCGCGGCCCTCGAATCCCTCAACTGCGGCAAACCCTATCTGGCGGTGCTCAATGACGAGCTGCCGGCGGTAGTGGACTGCTTCCGCTTCTTCGCCGGCGCTGCCCGCTGCCTGCAGGGGCCGCTGGCGGGGGAGTACATCGAGGGGCACACCAGCATGATCCGCCGCGACCCCATCGGTGTGGTGGGCAGTATCGCCCCCTGGAACTATCCGCTGATGATGGCGGCTTGGAAGATGGCCCCGGTGCTCGCCGCCGGCAATACGGTGGTGCTCAAGCCCTCCGAGCAGACCCCGCTCACCGCCCTGCGCCTGGCGGAGCTCGCCAGCGAGCTGTTCCCCCGCGGCGTCATCAACATCGTCTGCGGCCGGGGCGAGAGCGTGGGGGCGCCGCTGGTGGAGCACCCGCTGGTGCGCATGGTGTCCCTCACCGGTGACATCGCCACTGGCCAGAAGATCCTGCAGAGCGCCGCCCGCACCATGAAGCGCACCCATCTGGAGCTTGGCGGCAAGGCGCCGGTCATCATCTTTGACGATGCAGACTTGGAGGCCGTGGTGGCCGGCATTCGCACCTTCGGCTTCTACAACGCCGGCCAGGATTGCACAGCCGCTTGCCGCATCTATGCCCAGGGCAAGATCTACGACAAGTTCGTCGCCGCCATGACCGAGGCGGTTGCCTCCATCAAGGTGGGCGGTCCGCGCGAGGAGGGGGTGGAGATGGGGCCGCTCATCTCGGACCGGCAGCGCAACCGGGTGGCCAGCTTCGTGGAGCGGGCCCAGAGCAGCGGTCACGTCGAGGTGACGGCGGGAGGCAAGATCCGCCCCGGCAACGGCTTCTTCTTCGAACCGACCCTGATCGCCCATGCCCGTCAGGAGGATGAAATTGTGCGCCGGGAGGTATTTGGCCCGGTGGTGTCGGTGACCCGCTTTGGCGACGCCGAGCAGGTGGTGCAGTGGGCCAACGACTCGGACTACGGCCTCGCCAGCTCGGTCTGGACCCGGGATCTCGGCCTTGCCAGCAAGGTAGCCAGCCACCTGCAGTACGGCTGCACCTGGATCAACACCCACTTCATGCTCACCTCCGAGATGCCCCACGGCGGCATGAAGATGTCCGGCTACGGCAAGGATCTCTCCCTCTACGCGCTGGAGGACTACACGGTGCCGCGCCACATCATGGTCAAGCTCTAGGCTCCACTCCGTCCCCCTGAAAACAAGATGGCCCCTTGGGGCCATCTTGTTTTGCATCAGGTCTGTGCATCCCTGCAGTGCACCGACGCAGCGTCACCATTCACCCGACCGCGACCCGCATCAACGTCATGACAACCGCCACAACCAGTGGTGATCCAGAATCAGCAGACCAAACAGCAGCATCAGGTGATAGATGGAGAAACGGAAGGTGCGCATCGCCTGGCCGGGCCGATCCCCGTACTTCAACAGCCAACCATGCCAGCAGAATCCGAGGTTCAACCCAAGGCTGCCGACCAGGTAGACAAGCCCCGACATGCCGATCAGATAGGGCAGCAGACAGACGAGCGTCAGGATCAGCAGATAGAGCAGGATGGCTGTCTTGGTGAAATCGGTGCCGTGGGTGACCGGCAGCATGGGAATGTCGGCACCGGCATAGTCATCGCGCCGGTGGATGGCCAAACACCAGAAATGGGGCGGCGTCCAGGTAAAGATGATCATCACCAGCAGCCAGGGCTCGGCCGAAAGCTGCCCCGTGATGCTGGTCCAGCCCAAGAGCGGCGGCATGGCTCCCGCCAATCCGCCGATGACGATATTCTGCGGCGTGGCCCGCTTCAGCAGCAGGGTATAGACGACCGCATAGCCGAACAGGCTGGCCAGGGTTAGCCAGGCAGTCAGGGGATTTACGCCCCAATGGAGCAGAACAAACCCCGACAGTGCCAGACAGATCGCGAAACTCATCGCCTGCCCCGGCGTGATCCGTCCCATGGCGACCGGGCGCCAGCGCGTTCTGCGCATCCGGGCATCGATGCCGCTATCCAGAGAATGGTTCATGGCCGCCGCCCCGGCAGCGAGCAGTCCAATCCCCGCCAGGCCCAGTATCATCTCGTCCAGAGAGGCGCGTGTCGGCTCGGCCAGCAGCATGCCCACCCAGGCGGTCAGGAGCAGCAGGGCGACCACCTTTGGTTTGGTCAACTGACAATAATCGCGCACCCGGCGGAGGGCAAAGCGCTGTGCCCGCCCTCTCCCATTCATGTCCGGCTCCTGACCATCCCAGGGGATGGCAAGGGGTCGTGATGATGCAAAGAGAGGCTCCCGCGCGCCAGCACACAACAGGCCAGCAGGTGGGCGGCCACCAGATTGTGTGCAAGGGCGTTGGCCAGCGGCAGGGCCAGATGGACGTTCGCCAATCCCAAGGCAATCTGCACGGTCAGCAGACCCAGCAACAGCCAGCCAAACCCTCTCAGGGGGGTCCGCTGGCAGAGCAGCGCGAGGGCGAAAGCACCCACCAGCAAGGCCGTGGTCAGCGCTCCCAGGCGATGGGCGATGTGAATGGTCTGGCGCGCCTCCTTGCCCAGCACGCCGAACTCATAGCTGGCGTGCCCCAGAGGGAGATGAAAGGCTTGCGCCCAATTCAGCTCTGCCTGCCAGTTGCCCTGGCACAAGGGAAACTCCACACACGCCATGGCCGCATAGTTCGCCGACGTCCAGCCCCCCAGCGCGATCTGCAGCAGCAACACGCCACAGGCCATGCTGCCAAGCCAGGAAACGCCCTGGTGTACGGGCGGGGGTGAAGGGAAACCTGCCAATTCGGCCCGATAGAGCCATAGCAAGGTCAGGATGGCGAAGCCGCCCAGCAGATGAGTGGTCACCACCAGGGGATGCAGGGCCAGGGTCACCGTCCACATACCCAGTGCCGCCTGACCCGCAACCAGCACCAGCAAGATGAGCGAGAGGTGACGCAGTCGGCCGCCTGTACGCCAGCCCAAGCCGGACAGGAGCACAATCACGCCTCCCAGCACCCCGGCGCAGTAGCGATGCACCATCTCGCTGCGCGCTTTGTGAGGAACAAGCGGGCTGGCCGGATAGCGCTGTGCCGCCAGTTCCGCATGCTCAGCGCGGGGAATGGCCAGGGAACCATAGCAACCTGGCCAATCGGGGCAAGCCAGCCCGGCATCCGTCAACCGGGTATAAGCACCGAGCGCGATGACAAGAACTGCCAGCGCAATGGCCACGGAGGCCAGCCTCTTGTGCATCTTCATATGACGCCTCGTTGACCGTGCAGTCACCAGAAGATGCGAGTCCCATGTCGGCTGCATCGTCACTGCACCCCACGCTGATATTTGAGCAGTTGCTGCAGATCCGACAGTACCGCCTTGCCAAGCAACGGCCAGGTCGTCGTGCTGCCGGGCACCTCGTAACGCAAGATGGCCAAGCCGCGGGCGTCCACCAGCAGTATATCCCCCTCCCTCATTTCACTGTTTGCCTCGTGAGGTGGCGTCAACTGGACCAGCTCCAGCTTGTCCAGGTTGCGGCCAAGTGCCGCCTGGATGCGCGCCATCAGCACAGGGACCTGCCGGCATTGCCCCTCGCAGCGAGGGGCCACCAGATAGACCAGTCGCCATTGGTGCTGATGGGCAGGAAGCGGTTGCAACAGATAGATATCCTGGTGCAGCCAGTGCCCCTTGCTGCGCGTGCCGGGTTCATACCAGCCCTGGTGAAGAGTCAGAGCCGCCAGCACCACAGGCAGCAGGATCACCGCAGCAAAGAGCGCTGGCACCCGCCAGCGTCGCCATCCGCTCATGGGGAGCACCTCCTTGTCAGCATGACCCCCCCTGACAGAACCACCAGCGCCAAGCCGAGCCATTGCACCGCATAGGCCCGGTGTTTTTCGGGCGGCATGACATTGTGCTGGTAGTGATAGAGGAATGGGGTTCGTCTTTGATACAACACGGCGTCTGCAAGCGGGACTCCGATTGCCTGTCGCAGGGTCTCGACCCTGATGGATTGCAGCCGGTTCGGGTAGGGGCCTGGTTCTATGTTCTGTCCCAGCAGGAAGCCGCCGGGAGCCATGCGCAGAACACCTTCAAGGGTCATTGCGGCGGGAATGGCGGGATTGGGCAATTGCGACCTGTCGGATGGCGCAGGCACCCATCCCAGGTTGACCAGCAACTGTGAGGATCCCCCCTCTGTGCGTACCGGGATGAGCACGTCATAGCCAACCTCCCCGTTGACGATCTGGTTGTCCAGCAACCAGACATAAGGGCTGATCCACTCGGCTTTCCCTTGCAGAGGCTGGCCATCCAGTGACTCCGGGTGTTGCCAGTCGATCTGGGCCAATGTCCTTGGCCCGGCCTGCTGCATCTTTGCCATCTGCGCCAGCCAGGCCGTTTTTTCCATTCCGCGCTGCCACTGCCAGAACGCCAGCTTGCACAAACCGGCCGTCACCACCAGAGTGAACAACAAGACGAACCAGCGTCTGTGATGCCATGGTCGTCGCTTGTCTCGTGCAGCCGAATCGCGCATATCGAGGAGGATCCCAAGATGTTGATCAAGGTCGTTCTGATACTCATGCTGCTGCTCATCATCGGCCAGCTGTTTCACGCCCTCTGGCTGATGCTCAGTGAAGGCAATACGCAAAAGATGTCGGTACCTCTGGGCCGGCGCGTCTTCTTCTCCCTGCTGGTGGTCATCATACTGCTGCTCTCTCTCGCGATGGGCTGGCTGGAGCCCAACCCTCGCCCCTACTGAGCACGGCATCAAAGCAGGTAGACAAAGACGAACAGACAGAGCCAGATCACATCGACGAAGTGCCAGTACCAGGCCGCAGCCTGGAAAGCGAAATGACGCTGTGGGGTGAAATGATCCCTCAACATGATTCGCAGCCAGATGATGGTCAGGAAAAGGGTGCCCAGCAGCACGTGCAGTCCATGGAACCCGGTCAGAATGAAGAAGGTATTGCCATAGATGCCGGAATCCAGCCGCAACCCGAGATCCCGATAGGCATGCAGATACTCATAGCCTTGAAACCACAGGAATGTCAGCCCGAGCACCACAGTTGCCAGCAACATCCCCTTGAGCCGCATGCGTCTGCCGTTTTCCAGACTCATGTGTGCAAACAGCAGGGTCACGGAGGAGCCGAGCAGGATCAAGGTATTGATGAGGGGGATCCCCTGCCAGGGCATGGCCTGGGTCGTGGCCCCGCCGGGCGTCTTGAGCAGGGGCCAGTGAGCGGTGAAATCCGGCCACAGCAGCTGGCCCGTCATCACCCTGTGGCCCGCACCATCCAGCCAGGGCACCGCAAGCTGGCGTGCATAGAACAGCACTCCGAAAAAAGCCAGAAAGAACATCACTTCAGAGAAGATGAACCAGACCATGCCCTGCCTGAAGGATCTGTCCATCTGGGCGCTGTAGAGCCCGGTCATGGACTCCCGGATGATGTGACGGAACCAGCCAAACAACATGAATGCCAGCAGGGCGACACCGGCCATCATCAGATACCGGCCGAAACCGGTCTGCCCACTCGTCACTTCATTGACCAGATGTCCCGCCCCCAACGCCAGGAAAAACAGTGCAATGGCACCAATGATGGGCCAGCGACTCTGGTCCGGGACATAATAGGTCTGGTTCACCTTGGCCATGGTCATTTCCTCTGTGCGAGTGCCGGTGCAGGTACGGACTCCGTGATGTCATAGAGCGAGTAGGAAAGCGTGATGGTATTGATGCTGTCCGGTAGTGCCGGATCGATATAGAACTTGAGCGGCATCAGCTTGCTCTGCCCTGCCCTCAGCTCCTGGTGATCGAAGCAGAAACACTCCACTTTCTTCAGATAGGCTGCGGCGGGACCGGGAGAGACCGACGGGACCGCCTGACCCACCATGGTCCGCTCCGTGGGATTGAACACCCGAAAGTTGACCATCTTCACCTCCCCCGGCCGCACCGACAGCCGAGTCGTCTCACCGCTGAACTCCCACGGCATCCGGGTATCCGCATGAGCAAGAAACTCGATCTGGATGCTCCGCTTGCTGTCGATCACCGCCCGCTCCGTACTGGCCGCTTGATCAGACGTCTTGCCATTGAGGCCGGTGATCCGGCAGAAGACGTCATAAAGCGGCACCAGCGCAAAGGCAAAACCAAACATGACGAGCACGACCAGAGCCAGTTTTCTGAGCAAGGGGGCATGACTGACCTTGGTCATATGACCCCCCTAACGCTCTTCCGACCGGATATCCGGTGGAGTCTGGAAACTGTGATAGGGAGGGGGAGAAGAGAGCGTCCATTCCAGCCCCTCGGCCCCCTCCCATACCCGATCGCTCGCCTTGGCTCCGCCTCTGATGCATTTGATCACCCCCCAGACAAACAGCAGCTGGGACAGGCCGAAGGCAAAGCCCCCCAGGCTGATCAGCATGTTGAAGTCGGCAAATTGCAGGGCGTAATCGGGAATGCGGCGAGGCATGCCCGCCAGCCCGACAAAATGCATGGGGAAAAACAGCACATTGACCGAGACGAGCGAACACCAGAAGTGCCATTGGCCGAGCCGCTCGTCATACATGTGCCCCGTCCATTTCGGCAACCAGTAGTAGGCCGCAGCCAGGATCGAGAAGACGGCACCGGTCACCAGCACATAATGGAAATGGGCCACTACGAAATAGGTGTCGTGATACTGAAAATCAGCTGGCGTCATGGCCAGCATCAGCCCGGAGAAACCGCCAATGGTGAACAGGGTGATGAAGGCGATGGCAAACAGCATGGGGGTCTCGAATGTCAGAGAACCACGCCACATGGTAGCAAGCCAGTTGAATACCTTTACCCCTGTCGGCACCGCGATCAACATGGTGGTGTACATGAAGAACAGCTCCGCCACCACGGGCAATCCGGTAGTGAACATGTGGTGAGCCCAGACCATGAAGGAGAGCAAGGCGATGCTGCTGGTGGCATAAACCATGGAGCGATAACCGAACAGCTTCTTGCGGGAGAAGGTCGGAATGATGCTGGAGACGATGCCGAAAGCCGGCAATATCATGATGTAGACTTCCGGGCAGGGCGGGATTATACTTTTTGCGAGCAATTCGCATCTGTCGTCACGCCAAAAAACACCTCCATTCGAAAATCATCACTCCAGCAAGCGCATTTGATTTTTCGCCGCTTGCTGATTGACTTCGGATGATGCTGCGCCATGTTCAGCGCAATGCGACGAAACAGGGCAAACACCTCTGCTGCCTCCCTGTCACCAATCCGGCTCA
>NZ_JAGKRH010000083.1:0-16239 GCF_017939245.1 Aeromonas sp. PrichA-15
GAGGTTGGCGGAGTTGCGGGGCTGCATAGGCGTCATGTTCATAGAAAAACGCCCCAGGCCATCGAGACCCAGGGCGGTGAAGATATCAAAGACCCGTTTTCCGGTAAATCGCAATGCGGCTCCGCTTAAGTGAACAGCATTGCGCCTGAGCGGGGCTTGCGGGCTTAGCCCTTGAGCACGGCGGCCATGGCGTCGGCCACGTAGTCGACGTTGCGGCTGTTGAGGCCCGCCACGCACATGCGACCGGAGCGCACCAGGTAGACGGCGAACTCTTCCCGAAGGCGGTCCACCTGCTCCGGCGTGAAGCCGGTGTAGCTGAACATGCCGCGCTGGTTGATGAAGTAACTGAAGTCGCGGCCCGGCACCTTGGCACTCAGCACCTCGAACAGCTTCTGGCGCATGGCCTTGATGCGGGTGCGCATCTCGGTCACCTCACCGACCCACATGGCGTGCAGTTCGGGCTGGCTCATCACAGCCGCGGTGATCTGACCGCCGTGGGTGGGGGGGCTGGAGTAGTTGCGGCGCACGGTGGCCTTCATCTGGCCGAGCACCCGGCTCGCCTCTTCGGCATCCTGGCAGATGACCGACAGGCCGCCGCAGCGCTCGCCGTAGAAGGAGAGGTTCTTGGAGAAGGAGTTGCTGACGAAGAAGCTGACACCGGCGGCCACCATGGCGCGGATGGCATAGGCATCCTCTTCCAGCCCGTCACCGAAGCCCTGATAGGCGATGTCCATGAAGGGGATCAGGTTCTTCTCGACCACCAGGGCGATCACCTGGTCCCACTGGGCACGGGAGAGATCCACCCCGGTCGGGTTGTGGCAGCAGGGGTGCAGCAGCACGATGCTTTTCGCAGGCAGGCTGCTCAGGCAGTCGATCATGGCGTCGAACTGCACGCCGCCGGTTGCCGCATCGTAATAGGGGTAGTCGTGCACCTTGATGCCGGCCCCCTCGAACATCGCCTTGTGGTTGTCCCAGGTGGGATTGCTGACCCACACCTCGGAGGTCGGGAAGTAGCGCTTGAGCAGATCGGCACCGATCTTCAGGGCGCCGGAGCCGCCGATGGTCTGGATGGTGGCGATGCGACCCGCCTTGACCGCTTCGTGCTCGGCGCCAAACAGCAGGTGCTGCACCGCGGTGCGGTAGTTGGCGGCGCCTTCCATCGGCTGGTAGGGGCGCGGGGCCGGGGCGGCGGCGCGCTGCGCTTCGGCCTGCTGCACCGACGGCAGCAGCGGAATGCGGCCCTGCTCGTCGTAATAGAGGCCAATCCCCAGGTTCACCTTCTGCTCGCGGGTATCTTTATGGAAGGTCTCGACTAGCGTCAGTATGGGGTCGCCAGCATAGGCATCGACGTGTTCAAACATGGGGGGTCCTTGAAGTTGACTGTCCAATTCGGCCGGCCATCAGCCGGGCCGATATGATGGCGCAATCCAGAGGTGGCCTCAAGTTGTTCGAGATGGCGACAGGGCTGACAAAGTCTGTCGCAGTGGTAAGCGCGGGGCCCTTGCCAGGATCCTGCATCCCGTCTGCACGTTCCCCCCATTTTGTCAGAGAAGGCTGCCTTATCGGGATCGTTTGGATAATATATGGATACATACGGCCCCTCTCATTCCCCTTACACCCATCCGGGGGAGTCAGGTTCAGCGCCACCTGAGACAAATTAATAGTTGCATAATAGTCAGGCTATTCTTTTGACAACCATTGCAGTGTGCCCGGCCCCTTCGGGGGGCCCACGATAACAGGTGACTCATCGCCGATGACCCGACACGTTTCTGATGCCGATTCTCCCTGGCTGGACTGGCACGGCCTGGGTGGCTGGAATGTCTATTTTCTTGCCAAGTTCGCCCTGCTCTGGGGGGATATCTCAACTTCCATCCCCTGATCAACCTGGTGTTTGCCGCCTTCCTGATCTTTCCCCTGCCAAGGGCCGGGTGGCGCCGTGCGCGGCACTGGCTGGCGTTGCCGGTGGGGGCGGGGATCTTCTATCACGATACCTGGTTGCCGGGGATAGAGAGCATTCGTTCCCAGGGCAGCCAGGTCTTCTCCTTCACCCTGGATTACTGGACGGAGTTGCTCGGGCGTT
The DNA here is from genome assembly GCF_017939245.1 of Aeromonas sp. PrichA-15. Taxonomy (NCBI): domain Bacteria; kingdom Pseudomonadati; phylum Pseudomonadota; class Gammaproteobacteria; order Aeromonadales; family Aeromonadaceae; genus Aeromonas; species Aeromonas sp. PrichA-15. The sequence continues at coordinate 2,081 of NZ_JAGKRH010000083.1, forward strand.
TCATCAATTGGGAGATGGTCGGCGCGGGGTTCGTGCTGCTGACGCTCTATCTGTTCATCGCCCAGTGGCTGCGCTTCACCCCCTGGATCCTGCTGGCGCTGCTCTGGCTCTGGGTCTCGCCCCAGGTGAGCAATCCCTTCGCGAGCAGCAAGGCGGCGAGCGAGCACGCCCTGAACACGTCCCGGGAGGAGACCCGCTCTTCAGTGCTGCCCATGGAGGAGCAGCTTGACCAGAGTGCCCCGCCGACCAACGAGAACCTCAACGCCTATCTCGATGACTTCTATCGGGAGGAGCAGGAGAGACTGGTGCACTTCCCGGAGAGCCTGCCAGCCCAGGCGACCCCCTTCGATGTGCTCATCATCAATGTCTGCTCCCTGGCCTGGCATGATGTGGAGGCGAGCGGCCTGACCGGGCATCCGGTCTGGTCCCACTTCGACATTCGCTTCAACCGCTTCAACTCCGCCACCTCCTACAGCGGCCCGAGCTCCATTCGCCTGCTGCGGGCCAGTTGCGGGCAGACCAGCCACCAGGGGCTCTATGTGACGGCGCCGAAGCAGTGTCTGCTGTTCGAGAACCTGGCCCAGCTCGGCTTTGCCAAACAGGTGGCCATGGATCACTCGGGGGATTTTGGCAATTACCTGACCGGCCTGCAGCAGTATGCCGGGCTGGATGTGACCCCCATGGACAAGAAGGGACTGGCCCATGATCTCGCCATCTTTCGATGGCGAGCCCATCTATCGCGGGGATGCCCTGTTCGACCGCTGGCTGAATGAGCGGACACAGAGTCAGGCGGCACGCAACGTCACCTTCTTCAACCTCATCGCCCTGCACGATGGCAACCGCTATGTGGCGAGCCGCCAGATAGCGCCCTACAAGGCGAGGCTCAAGACCCTGCTGGATCAGCTGGACGACTTCATGACGACGCTGGAGCAATCCGGCCGCAAGGTGGCCGTGGTGATGGTGCCTGAGCACGGCGCCGCTCTCACCGGCGACAAGATGCAGATGGCCGGACTGCGGGACATTCCCAGCCCGAGCATCACCCTGGTGCCGGTGGGGGTTGCCCTGCTCGGTACCAAGGCGCCCCACGAAGCGACCCGCAACGTGGACACCCCCAGCAGCTTCCTGGCGGTATCAGAACTGGTCTCCAGGCTGGTGGGGAGGGATGTGTTCGGGAGCGAGGCCATTGATTGGGATGCCTTGCTGGGCGACCTGCCGCAGACCCCGTCGGTGTCCGAGAACCAGGGCTCGGTGGTGATCGAATATCAGGGCAAGTACCACATCAAGCTGGGGCAGGGGGACTGGGTCCCCTATCCCCAATGAGACCGGAAGTGACGATGCGCAGCGAACGGCAATCAGACATGCAGACCCCCTTCGGCGTACCGGTGGAGGGCACGGTGATCAATGACGTGGCCATGGTCCAGCAGGCCTTTGGTGTCAGCCTCTCCTACCAGGATATTGCCGCCAGGGAGCGACTCGCGGCCTTGTGCGCACGTTTCCCCCTGCTGGCGGAGGTGGCAGTGAAAGGACCCGAGGGGACTGGCGAGGGGAGGTCTGCATGAAGGTGATCGCCCTGCAGGGGATCCGGGGAGGTGTGGGGACCACCGCCATCGTGGCGGGGCTTGCCCAGGCTGCCCATGAGCAGGGGGCAAGGGTGCTGGCGGTGGATCTCTGCCCGGACAACCAGCTTGGCATCCACCTTGGCCTGCCCCATGACGATCCAGGAGGCTGGAGCCGGCTGACCCAGCCGGCGCGGGAGTGGCGAGGTGCGCTTCACCGCCGGGAGGAGGGACTGGATCTGCTCTCCCATGGCGGGGGGGAGGGGGCGTCGGCCGAGTGGCTGGCGGGGATCGATGGCTATGATCTGGTGCTGCTGGATCTGCCCCGGGGCATGGCCCCCGTCATCCCCTGCAGGCGCTTGCTGGTGGTCAATGCGGATGCCAACTGCCATGTGCGGCTTCACCGCCACTCCTGGGCGGCCGATGAGCGTCTGCTGGTGACCCAGTTCTCCAGCCAGCGGGCCCTGCAGCAGGGGTTGCTGGATCTCTGGCTGGCAGGGGGGCTCCCTCTGCTCAATCTTCATCTGCACAGGGATGAAGCCATGGCGGAGGCCATGGCCGCCAAGCTGCCGGTCGGCCGCTATGCGCCCACCAGTCTGGTTGCCCACGAGCTGGCCGCCCTGGCGACCTGGTGTCTGGCAGAGGGGGAGGCGCCCCGATGAGAGTGCGGCTGCTGACGCCGGCTGCGGGCCTCTGGTGCTCGCAGCGCTATCGCGCACTGCGCGAGCGGGGTGCTTCCCGCCCGGGGGCGGCCACATTGACACTGGGCTGGCTGCTGGCCTGGGCTCTCTTCCCCCCTCGAGCGTCATGGCTGGCAATGGGTGCTGGGCCATGCCCGGGGGCTCTATCCCCAGCGGACGCACCCCCGGGTGGGGGATCCCCTGCGCGTTCTGTTGCAGAGCCTCTGGATGATAGTGCGTCGCCCACAACCGATCCCTCTGCGCTGGCCCGCCTCCTGGCAACGGCTCTGGCATAGGGGCACCCAGGCTCTCGGCGCCTTCCTGGCCCACCAGGAGGAGAAAGGGCTGGCCGCCGCCAGGGCCACGCCCCGCGAGGCACGCTGGAAGAGCGTGCTGCTCTGCGTGGTGGCCGGGAGCCTCTCCCTGCTCTGCGTCACCCAGCCGTTCACCCTGCAGGCGCAACTGGTGTTCGTCCTCTTGCTGGCGGCCATGGCCTTCATCCTGCGGGCCGTGCCGGGCCGTTATCCCATGCTGATGATGATGGTGCTCTCCCTCACCATCTCCTGCCGCTACATCTGGTGGCGCTACACCTCGACCCTCGACTGGTTCGACCCCGTCAGCCTGGCCTGCGGCCTGCTGCTGGCCGCCGAGACCTATGCCTGGCTGGTGCTGCTGCTCGGCTACTGGCAGACCGCATGGCCCCTGCACCGCCCCCCGGCACAACTGCCGGCGGATCCGGCCCAGTGGCCCAGCGTGGATCTGATGATCCCCACCTACAACGAGGATCTCGCCATCGTGAAGGGGACTGTTTACGCCGCCATGGGGCTCGACTGGCCCGCCGACAAGCTGACCATCTGGCTGCTTGACGACGGGGGGCGGGCGGCGTTTCGCGATTTCGCCGAGGAGGCCGGGATCCGCTATGTGGCCCGGTCGACCCATGAGCACGCCAAGGCGGGCAACATCAATCACGCCCTCAAGATGGCCACCGGGGATCTGGTCGCCATCTTCGACTGTGACCACCTGCCGACCCGCTCCTTCCTGCAGATGACGGTGGGCTGGTTCTACCGGGATCCCCGTCTGGGCGTGGTCCAGACCCCCCACCACTTCTTCTCCGCCGATCCGTTCGAACACAACCTGCAACGGTTTCGCAAGATGCCGAACGAGGGGGCCCTCTTCTACGGCCTGGTGCAGGATGGCAACGATATGTGGGACGCCAGCTTCTTCTGCGGTTCCTGCGCCGTCATCAAGCGCACCGCCCTTGACGAGATCGGCGGCATCGCGGTGGAGACGGTCACCGAGGATGCCCACACCTCCCTGCGGCTGCACCGCCTCGGCTACACCTCGGCCTATATCCGGATCCCGCTGGCGGCGGGGCTGGCCACCGAAAGCCTCTCTGCCCACATCGGTCAGCGCATCCGGTGGGCGCGCGGCATGGTGCAGATCCTGCGTCTGGACAACCCCCTCTTCGGCAAGGGGCTCAAGCTGGGGCAGCGGCTTTGCTACTTCAATGCCATGCTGCACTTCCTCTCGGGCATACCGAGGCTCATCTTCCTGACGGCGCCGCTCGCCTTCCTTATCCTGCACGCCTACATCATCTATGCCCCGGCGGCGGCCATCGCCCTCTACATGTTGCCGCACATCTTCCACAGCGCCCTGACCAACTCCCGGTTGCAGGGCAAGGTCCGCCACTCCTTCTGGGGCGAGGTCTATGAGACGGTGCTGGCCTGGTACATAGCCCGGCCGACCACGGTGGCGCTCTTTGCACCCCACAAGGGGACGTTCAACGTGACCGCCAAGGGGGGTATGACGGAGGAGGTGTTCCTCGATCTGTCGGTCTCCCGCCCCTATCTGCTGCTGATCCTGCTCAATCTGTGCGGGCTGGGGTTCGGCCTCTGGCGCATCGGCACCGGCCCTGCCGACGAGGTGCCGACCCTGATCCTCAGCATGATCTGGACCCTCTACAACATGACCATACTGGGCGGCGCCCTGGCGGTGGCCTTCGAGTCGCGGCAGGTCCGTGCCAATCCCAGGGTGGAGATGGTGATGCCGGCGGCCATCAGGCTGGCGAACGGTCACCTCTACCCCTGTACTGTCAGGGATTACTCCAACGGGGGGGTCGGGGTGCTGCTCGAGGCGCCCCTGCCCCTGGCCGACAAGGAGAGGGTCTGGTTGCTGCTGCGCCATGACCAACGGGAGCAGGCGTTCGCCGCCAAGGTGCAGCGGGTGTTCGGCTGCAAGCTGGGACTGGAGCTGGAACCCATGGCGCAGGCACAGCATGTCGAGTTCATCCAGTGCACCTTCGCCCGGGCCGATACCTGGTCCCTGTGGCAGCAGCGTCTGGGCAAGGATCGCCCCCTCCACAGCCTGATCGACATTACCCTGCTCGGCTGGGGAGCTTACTGGCGTCTGGCCCGTACCTCACCCATCGGCTTTGTTTGTATCCTCCTCGAGAAGCTGGCTCGCTGGCTCCTCTCCTTCGTTCCCCGTCGCGTCTCCCCAGATTTCCGGGCCGGGACTCCGACCTCACAGACAGTGAAAGGATGATGAAACCACAACGCTACCTTATTCCTCTCCTGCTGATGGCACAGGGTGCGACCGCCGCCGAGGTCGTCGGCCCCCTGCCGCCCGTTCCCGCTCCGGTGCGCACCCAGGGGATGAGCTTTGAACAGATGGCATCATCGCCAGGCACCCTGTCCCTGCGCGGCAATGCGCCAGACGGACTGGCCGACTTCACCGTGCGGCGGGACGAGGTGGTGACCCGGGCCACCCTGGACCTCGACTTCACGCCGTCCCCCTCCCTGCTGCCGCTCATCTCCCAGGTCAAGGTCTACCTCAATGACGAGCTGATGGGGGTCACCGCCCTCACCAAGGAGCAGATGGGGGAGCGTACCCATGCCCGCATCGAGCTGGATCCGCGCTATGCCAAGGACTTCAACCGGATCAAGGTGAGCTTCGTCGGCCACTACCAGAAGGTGTGCGAGAACCCGGCGAGCGATACCCTCTGGCTCAACGTCAACCGGGACAGCAAGCTGAGCCTGCAGTTGCAGACCCTGCCGGTGCGCAACGAGCTCTCCTTCTTCCCCATGCCGTTCCTCGACATGCGGGACGACGGCAAGCTGATCCTGCCCATGGTGTTCAGCGGTGCCGTGCCCCTCGAACAGCAGCAGGCGGCGGCGGTGCTGGCCTCCTGGTTCGGCACACGGGCGCAGTGGCGGGGGCAGCACTTTCCGGTGCTCATCAACCGCTTGCCCGATCGCAACGGGGTGATCTTCGCCACCAACGACGCTCGCCCCGATTTCCTGGCCGACTATCCCGAGGTGAAGGGGCCGACCATCGACATGATCAGCTCCCCCGACAATCCCTATGTGAAGCTGCTGCTGATCCTGGGCCGGGATCAGCAGGATCTGCTGACCGCGGTCAGCGGGCTGGCCCGGGGAGAGGTGCTGCTGCGGGGCCAGAGCGTGCGGGTGGACGAGGTGAAGCCGCTGGCACCGCGTCAGCCTTACGACGCTCCCAACTGGGTGCGCCTCGATCGCAAGATGCGCTTCGACGAGCTGACGGAGTACCCGGGCCAGCTGCAGGCCACGGGGCGCCGCCTCTGGCCCATGAGCCTGACGCTGCGGTTGCCGCCGGATCTCTATCTGCTGGGGGAGAGAGGCATCAGGACCGAGCTCAAGTATCACCACAGCGCGCCGACCCTGAGGGATGGCTCCTGGCTGGATGTGGCGGTCAACGGCCAGTTCATGAAGTCGTTCCCGCTCGAACCCGGTGAGGTCAAGGGGGAGCGGTTGCTTACCCTGCCGCTCTGGTTTGCCGACGACGGCGACGCCACGGCGCTGCGGATGCCCGGGCTCAAGACCACCCAGGCCAACAATCTGAGCTTCTCGTTCGAGTATGCCCAGCAATACATGGGAGGGACGGAGGATGGCCGCTGCGATCTGGTGATGCCGCCGGCCCACCAGGTGCGCATCGACGAGGCCTCCACCATCGACTTCACCGGCTATCGCCACTTCATCGAGATGCCGAACCTCAGGGCCTTCTCCTACGGGGGTTTCCCGTTCAGCCGGATGGCGGATCTCGCCGATAGCCAGGTGGTCATGCCGGCCAGGCCCCACCCGGAGCAGATCACCACCTTGCTCGACACCCTGGGCGCCATCGGGGCCGAGACCGGGTATCCGGCCCTCTCCCTGCGCGTCCTCGATGACTGGGAGCAGGCGCGCACGGCGGATCTCGATACCCTGCTCATCGGCACCCTGCCGGAGGAGTTCAGGCGGGATCCGGAGCCGGACGCCCTGCTGCAGGCTACGCGCAGCTGGGTCAATGAGCCGACGCGCCAGCACAAGGGGGATCTGCTGCACACCATGGCCGATCGCCAGCCCCAGGCCCGGGTGGGCATGACGGGCAACCGGGCCATCGCCGTCATCCTGGGGCTGCAATCGCCGACCCATGATCAGCGCAGCCTGGTGGCCTTGCTGGCGGATGGACCGGCGGGGGTCACATTGCTCAATGATGCCCTGCAGACCCGGACCCTGCGCGATCAGGTGGCAGGCTCGGTGGCCATCATCCGGGAATCCGGGGTGAAGAGCCTGGTGGTGGGGGATCGCTACGAGGTGGGCTACCTGCCGTGGTGGGAGCGTCTCTGGCAACTGTTTGCCCGTTATCCGGTGCGTCTTGCCGGGCTGACCCTGCTCTGCATGCTGGTACTGGGCTGGGGCCTGCGGGTGCTGCTTGCCAGTGCCAGTCGCCGCCGTCTGAAGGAAGATTAAGAGATGACTCAGATGAAAAATGTCTGTGGTGCCCTGCTCCTCTGGGCCCTTTGTTCCCTCCCGGCGCAGGCCGTCTGTCACTGGCCGGAGTGGGATCACTTTCGCCAGCACTACATCAGCGAAGAGGGCAGGGTCATCGACCCTGCCGAGGGGCGCCGCATCACCACCTCGGAAGGCCAGAGCTATGCCCTCTTCTTCGCCCTGGTCAACGATGACAGGGAGACCTTTGCCCGCCTGCTCGACTGGACGGAGCGGCAGCTCGCCCGCGGGGATCTGACCGGCTTCCTGCCATCCTGGCTCTGGGGCAGGCAGCAGGACGGCAGTTGGGGTGTGCTGGATGCGAACAGCGCGTCCGATTCGGATCTCTGGATAGCCTACAGCCTGCTGGAGGCGGGTCGCCTGTGGGACAACCACAGCTACTCTGCCCTCGGCACCCTGTTGCTGCGTCGTATCGCCCGGGAGGAGGTCGCCACGCTGCCGGGTCTCGGCCCCGTGTTACTGCCCGGGGCGAAAGGCTATGAGGGGGAGGGACGCTGGATCCTCAACCCCAGTTATCTGCCCCCACAACTGCTGGCCAGATTCGCTTCCTTCAAGGGGCCCTGGGGCGAGATGCGGGCCCTCTTGCCCAAATTGTTGCAGGAGAGTGCGCCCCGTGGCTTTGCCCCGGACTGGGTGGACTGGCAGGCCGACAAGGGATGGCAGGTGACGGCGGACAAGGGCGACACCGGTGGCTATGACGCCATCCGCGTCTATCTCTGGCTCGGCATGCTGAGCGAGGAGGATCCCGCCAGGGCTTCCCTGGTGGCCCACTTTGCCCCCATGCTGGCGCAGCTGACCGAATCGGGTCATCTGCCCGAGCGGGTCTCCAGCCAAAGTGGTCAGGTTCAGGGCAAGGGGCCGAGCGGCTTTGCCGCCGCCCTCCTGCCCCTGTCACGGGGCTTGCCGGCGCAGGTCACCTTACGCAAGCAGGTCTCCGATCACGGGCTGGATGCGGATGCCTACTACGGCAGCGTGCTGACCCTGTTCGGCGCAGGCTGGGATCAGGGGCGTTATCGCTTTGCCGCCGACGGTACCCTGCAGCCGGATTGGAGCGAGTCATGTCAGGCAGAGTGACTCTGGGGTGCCTGCTCGCCTGCCTGATGAGCGGAGCCCTGGCGCAAGGGACGGTACAGCCGGTGGCCTGGTTGCTGGAGCAGGTCAGGATTGGCGAGGCCCGTGGGCGGGAAGATCTCGTCAGCAACAGCCTCTATTCCCTCTCCCTGGTGGAGCCCGATCATCCGGAGCTGCTGGCAGCCCAGGCCCGTCAGGCCCTGCGCCAGGGCAAGGTCAAGGAGGCCGGGGCACTGCTGGCCCGCCTTGGCAAGCAAGACCCCTCTATCGTCAGGGCATGGCTAACCTGGCCCTGAACGAACCGGCCAGGCGCCAGCAACTGCAACAAGCCAGGCTGCTGACGAGCGCCGGCAGGCTGGAGGAGGCCGAGCGTCTCTATCGCTCCCTGTTCTCCGGTGATTTGCCCCCCAATCTCGACGTGGCGGTGGATTATGCCCTGTTGCAGACACGGATCCCGGCCATGAAGGCAAAGGGGCTGGCGGCCCTGGAGGCACTCAACCGGCAATATCCGGGTGAGCCCAGAGTGCGGGGCGGGCTGGCTCGCCTCTATCTGGCGGAGGGTCGGCGTCAGGGGGCGCAGAACCTGTTGCGCGAGATGGCGCGAGACCCCTATCAGCGGGACGAGGCCGCCGAGATCTGGCTCGCGGACATCGAATCCCTACCCATCGGTCCCGGGAGCATCGCTGCCTTGCAGGAGTACATGGTGCTCTTTGGCGAAGGGGATACCACCAAGGCGGAACAGCTGCTCGCTACCCAGGAGGAGAAGTGGGCCTCGCCCGCCTATCGCGCACGCCAGTCGGCGCTCGCAAGCACGGCGGGAGGTGGTGCCTCCATCTCCCGCTTGCAGCGTGCCCTGGCTGCCAACCCGGGGGATCCCGAACTCATGGGGGCCCTCGGGCAGGCCTACTCCCGCAACGATCAACGAGCGCTGGCCATCGCCCAGTTTGAACGGGTGCTGGCACACCCCGAGGTGACCGACAAGGACAAATGGCGCAGCCTGCTGGCCACCAACCGCTACTGGCTGCTGGTGAGCCAGGGGCGCAGCGCCCTGGAACGGGAGCAGTGGGATGAGGCGGCGACCCTGTATCGCCGTGCCATCGCCCAGGATGGGCGTGAGCCCGAAGCCTGGCTGGGGCTCGGAGACAGCGAGCGTGGCCGCCATCGCGATGCCGACGCGGAGTCCGCCTATCGCAAGGCGCTCGCCATGGGGAGCGCGCGGGAGCGGGCCCTGGCCCGCCTGTTCGATCTCTACAAGGAGCAGGATCCGGCACGTACCCTGGCCCTGCTGGAGCAGCAGGGCACCCCAGGGATGCAGGCCGAAGGGCGGCGGCTCAAGGCCGGGCTGTTGCAGGAGGAGGCCGATCAGCTCGATCGGGCCGGCAAGGTGGCGGCGGCGCTGCGCCTTCGCGAGCAGGCACTTGCGCTGACCCCGGAAGAGATGTGGCTGGCCTATCGAGTGGCCGATACCCGGGCCCGCCTCGGGGAGGTCGGCAGCGGTGAGCGGCTCTTGCGGGAACGGCTGGCGGCGCACCCGCAGGATGCCACCCTGCGCTACGCCACCGCCCTCTATCTCTCGGGGCAGGACAAGATGGTGGAGGCGAGAGGGGTGCTGGCCGCCATCCCTAGGTCCGGCTGGACACAGGAGATGGATGCGCTGGATCGGCGCCTCGCCCGTGACGAGGTGCTCGCCAGGGCGAGGGCGCGTCACGAGGCCGGGGATGATGAGGGGGCCGAACGCCTGCTTCAGCCGTTGCAGCCGGATGAAGAGGTAAGCCTGATGCTGGCGGAGTGGGCCACGGATCGGGGGGCCTATGCACTGGCGGAGCAGCGCTATCAGGAGGTGCTTGCCCGCACGCCGCAACAGCCCGAGGCCAGGCTTGGCATGGCCGAACTGGCCCAGGCCAGGGGCGATCTGGCAAAGGCCCGTCACTGGCTGCCCGCCTGGCCGGTCAGCCCGCTGCCCCCGGAGGGGGCCAACTACTACCGCCGGGTAGCCAATCTCTATCAGGCGCTGGGAGAGGGCGAGACAGCCCGCGCCATCTTCACCGACTACGAACCCCTGGTGGCGATGCAACCTGCCTCCCAGCAGACGGCGCTGTTCTGGCGCGATGCCGCCCGCCAGCGCGTTGCCGAGCATGATGTGGAAGGGGCCCTGGTGCGGGATCGCAAGGGGCTGGTGGCCGCAGGTCTGGCCCCCCGCGAGGATCTGGAGGGGGGCGAGCTGACCCGGCTGGCCCGCAGTCAGGATGGGGAGGGGTGGCTGGCATCCGGCCTGCGCAGCGATCTCGACAGGCATTACCGGCAGAGCCAGACCACCTTCTCCCTCGACAGCGATTACTGGGGCTCCAGCGGTACCGGGGGCTACTCGGATTTGCGGGCGCTGACCCAGATGGCGCAACTGGATACGCCGCTGGCCGGTGGTACCGCCTTCGGCCACCTTGAACTGGTCGACATGGATGCCGGAGGTCTGCCGGACTCCCCTTACCGGGCGCAGTTCGGTACCTGTGCGGCCAGGGACTGCCGCGGGGACGCGCACCAGCAGAGCCGGGGGACCACCCTGGCGGCAGGCTGGCAGCGGGGGGCCTGGGCGTTCGATCTGGGGACCACGCCCCTCGGTTTCGAGGTGGTGGACTGGGTTGGGGGCGCCACCTTGACCGGTGACTGGCACACGCTGGGGTGGGGGATGACCCTCTCGCGTCGGCCCGTCAGCAGCTCGCTGCTCTCCTATGGGGGAACGGTGGATCCGGGCACGGGCATCAGCTGGGGCGGGGTGCGGGCGAACGGGGTCCGCCTCGATCTCAGCCGGGATCTGGGAGGGGCCGTCGGGTTCTGGGGCAGCGCCCAGCAGGTAAGCGCCGCTAAATCGACCTACTTGCCTTCGTTGTATTGCGCCACTTTTTTTGCAATGGGCTCCAGCGGGACGTTCCAGGGTAGCAGGGCTTCGAGTTTTTCCAGACTATCGGCCTCGCCGATCTGCGCCAGCACATAGTTGATATACGCTGAGGGCTCAAGGTCATTGGCTTTGGCTGTCTCCAGCAACGAGTAGCAGGTCGCGCTGGCCTTGGCGCCTTGCGCGCTGTCGGCGAACAACCAGGCCTTGCGCCCCACGGCGAACGGGCGGATTGCGTTCTCCGCCAGAATATTGCTGATGTGCAGATCTCCCCGCACGCAGTAACCCACCAGATGGGGCCATTGCCCCAGCGTGTATTCCATCGCCTGTCGAGTCAGCGAGCCTTTCATCACCTTGCCAACGTTATTGTCCAACCAGGTTTTGAGCTCCGCCAACAGGGGCATGCTACGCGTCTGCCGTGCCTGATAACGCTCGGCATCACTGCGCTCCTTCTGCTCCCGCTCGATGGCATAGAGTTTACCTATGTACCCCAATGCTACATCGGCCAGGCCAGTGCTGGCTTTGCTCTTGCCTTTGTCCTTGCCTTTGCCCTTAGGTGCGGCTCGGGTCGCTTCGATGAATTTGCGCCGAGCATGATCCCAGCAGCCAATCCGGGTGAGACCGCTCTCTTTGCACACCTGGCTATAGCCGGAATAGCCATCAGCTTGCAGTATGCCGCTAAAGCCCTCCAGCAGACGCACGGGTACGCTTCCGGCGCGTGACGGATCATATTCAAATAATACAGAGGGGCGGCCCGGCGGACCGCCGCGGGTCACCCACATCCATTTGTCCGATTGCGCAGTTTTTCCCTCTTCTTTGAGCACCTGGATCCGCGTCTCGTCGGCTTGCAGGTACGTCGCGTGGTTCTGCTCCTCGCGCAGCAGGTTCATCAATGGCTGGAACACCTCATCCAGCCGGATGATCCAGTGGGCCATGCTGGTGCGGCTCACCTCCTGCCCTAGGCGCTTGAACATCTGCTCCAGACGGTACAGTGGCAGGCCATCGGCATACTTAGAGGTAATGATGTAGCCCAGCAATGACGGCGTGGCGATACATTTGCCCAGCGGGTGTACGGGACGGTTGGCCGCGAGGATCACCTCTTCGCCATCACGCTCGAACACCGCCTTTTCTTGCCAGATCTCCAGCACCTTGAGTTGAGCCGGAATGAACTGCAACTCCTCTTTGACCTTGGTAAAGAACACCTTGCTGGCCCCGGCTTTCTGCTCGTCGCTGAGGGTGAGTTCGATGCGCTCGCGCAGCAGTGAGGCGGAGAAGCCACGTTGACGCGGCTTGGCCTTTGCTTCGGCAGTTTGCGGCAGGTCATCGGGTAACTGGGCCAGCAGGGCGTCCATGTCCGCTTCCAGCTCTGCCTCATCAAAGAGCTGGAGCTGATGGAGTTTCTCGCTGCTGGCGGCAAAGCGCTGGATCCTGCGCAGACGCAGCAGCTCTTCGAGTAACAGGATATGGGCGTCACGCCGCTGGATAGCCTCTTCTTTTAACGCCAACTGTTGCTGAAAACCCGCAATAACCGCCAACAACTCAGCGGCGCTAAGGCCACTGAGATCAGGTGATGGGGTGAGGTTTTTCAGCGTCATTTTCATGGGGAAATTATAACAAAAACAAGGCGGTAAAGCACGAGGTTGGCGGTATTAAAGCGTCTCATAATGCAGTGTTTTATGGCCCTGCATCAAGGAGATATCGTAGCCATCGAGCAACCAGTTTATCTGCTCGGAAGAGAGGGAGAGTAGCTCATCGGCAGATGATGGCCACTTGAATTTCTCCTCGGCCAGCGCCTTGTAATAGAGCACAAAGCCGTTGTCCTCCCACATCAGACACTTGATCTTGTTGCGGCGGCGATTGGTAAAGGCATAGAGGGCACCGGTGAACGGGTTGTGCCCCAGTTGCTGCTCGACCAGCGCCGCCAGGCCGTGGGCCTGTTTACGAAAATCGATAGGAGCCCGATAGAGGTAGATCTGCGGCATGGTCAGTGCCGGACGCAAGTAACGAGGGCGCATTACAACTGCCTCATGATAGCGCCGAGCAAATCGATATTGCCCGGATGTAACCCGGAGAGAGTGATCCCGTTGGGTAAGGTGAGTGTCAAGCCGACTTCGGTCCCGACAGGAGCAGGCATGGCTACTCTGACAAAGCCAGGAAGAGAGTCCGAGTCTACAGGCTGTTCGAGCTTTTTACGCCAGTAAGCAAACTGGTGATAGACCAGTGCCTGGCTTTTGCAAAAGGCGTGGCCGGAGAGGCCGGAGTCAAGCCAGGCAGTGATCTGCTGCTGCCAAAAATCAGCACGTTCTTGAGTGGTCATAGTGAAAATCCAGCGAAGAGGTAATGGATTTCAAGTGTGACGAGCTTATTTTGGGAAAAACAGATGCCGATTCAAGGGCGCTTACCCCAGCAGCACCTGCTGACCGGCAAGAACGTGCCCGACAACTGGCGCACCCGGCTCATGGGAGGGGGCTATTACAAGTTCGTCAACGAGACCCATCGCCGTGCCAGCGTGGGGATCAGCACCATGCTGTGGCACTACCAGCAGGATCTGGGGGGCTATACCCTGGGGCAGGGGGGTTATTACAGCCCGCAGGGGTACTTCTCGCTCTCGGTGCCGGTCAGCTACCGGCAGCGTACCCCGGACTGGTCGTGAGAGCTGGGGGGATCGGGATCCTGGTCCTACGCCCGCACCGACGACAGCCGTCGCTACCCGCTGGAAGGCCTGTTGCCAAGCGGTTTGCCAGACAGAAATGCGCCTGTGAAAGGGGGCAGTAGCAGTGGATTCGGCTACACCCTGAATGGCGTGGTGGAACACAGGCTGACGGAACACTGGCGCATCGGTGGCCGGGTGGACATCCAGCAGGCGGATGACTATGCCCCCAGCCATGTCACCCTGTTCCTGCGCTACACCTTCAAGCCCTGGCAAGGGGATCTCGACATGCCGCCAAGGCCTCTCACTCCCTACGCGGACTTCGACTGACAGGGGCGCCCGTCATCACCGGGCGCCCTTATTTCAGGTTCATCGCGGCTTTCCGGGGAAGGCCGCCTTGATTTTCAGAAAAAAGTATTCTGAGTCCCTAAATCCATATGCCATGCGCTTTATCACTTTGATCTTGTTGTTCACCCCTTCCAGCACACTCGTGTGCATCGGGTAGTT
>NZ_JAGKRH010000084.1:0-6097 GCF_017939245.1 Aeromonas sp. PrichA-15
CCCTTGAGGGTCCTAAAGGGCCGTTGGAGACCACAACGTTGATAGGTGGGGTGTGTAAGCGTAGCGATACGTTGAGCTAACCCATACTAATTACCCGTGAGGCTTAACCATACAACACCCAAGAAGTGTTTCTGGCCTTGTAGCAAATGAGCGAACTACTAACTAATTCAGTGGTGATGACAAAGCAAAGTAGCGAAGTCGTTATTCACATCAGCTTTCTGGATTAAGATTTTGCCTGGCGGCAATAGCGCAGTGGAACCACCTGACCCCATGCCGAACTCAGAAGTGAAACGCTGTAGCGCCGATGGTAGTGTGGCATTCGCCATGCGAGAGTAGGACACTGCCAGGCACCCAATTTTAGATTACGCATTGAGCGTGGTCTTTACCGGTTAGTGTGCTGATATGGCTCAGTCGGTAGAGCGCATCCTTGGTAAGGATGAGGTCCCCAGTTCGATTCTGGGTATCAGCACCATTTTCAAGCAGTACAGCTTTTGCCTGACGGCAATAGCGCCGTGGAACCACCTGATCCCATGCCGAACTCAGAAGTGAAACGCGGTAGCGCCGATGGTAGTGTGGCATTCGCCATGCGAGAGTAGGACACTGTCAGGCACCTATTCAGAAGAGGCCTCCCATGCGGGAGGCCTTTTTGCATTTCTGTCCCCTCGCTTCAATTCCCTGCTTCTATTTCAGTAAAAATGCTGGGCTATCAAGGGATTGCTCGTTACTCTTTAGCCGTTGCCCGATGAACACGTGATGCTGCCTGCGAGGTATTGATGGCTACGTTGAAGGAAATTGCACAGGAGGCGGGGGTATCGCTTGCTACCGTATCCCGTGTGCTGAACGAGGATCCCAGCCTGAGCGTCAAGGACGAGACCAGGCAGAAGATCTTCGAGATTGCCGAGCGGCTGGAGTACAAGACCAGCAGCGCCCGCAAAGGAGTGCACAAGAGCAAGCTGCAGCTCCTGGCTGTCTACGCCTATCCCCAGAGCACCGAGGTCAACGATCCCTACTATCTGGCCATCCGCTACGGTATCGAGACCCAGTGTACCCGCCTCAACATCGAGCTGGCCCACTGTTACAACGGTGCCGAGGGGCGTGAGCTCTCTACCGTCGATGGCATCCTGGTCATCGGCCATCTGCCGGAAGAACGGCTGGCCGTGCTGCGCGGGCTGTCTGCCCAGCTGGTGTTCGTGGATTGCCGCTCTCAGGGCGATTTTGACTCGATTGATGTGGATCTGGCACTCATCAGCCAGCAGGTAGTGGACTTCTTCATCGCCGAGGGCCATCAGCGCATCGGCTATATCGGTGGCCAGGATGATGGCCCGGATCTGCGGGAACTCGCCTTTCGCGATTATGGCCAGCGGCTTGGGGTGGTGCAGGAGAGCGACCTCTATCGCGGGGATTTCTCCAGCGCTTCCGGCTACAAGCTGGCGAAGGAGATGCTGGCTGGCGACTGGCCCAGGGCACTGTTTGTCGCCTCCGACTCCATCGCCATCGGCGTGCTGCGTGCCATCCACGAGAAGGGACTGGCGATTCCCCAGCAGATCGAGCTTATCAGCGTCAACGATATCCCGACCGCCAAGTTCACCTTCCCGCCGCTCTCCACGGTGCGGATCCACTCCGAGTTGATGGGCTCCCAGGGGGTCAACCTGCTGGTTGAGCGGCTGCGTGACGAGCGGGATATCCCGCTGCGGGTGCTGGTTCCGAGCAAATTGACTCTGCGCGGTACTACACGATAATTTTAGTAAAACATCTATGTTTTTAGTCGCGCCATTTTGCGGTGGCGCAACACATCTCCCAAGCAAATCTCTTTCCCATCTCTTCCAGCAAACTCATATTATATTGTTTTATAATTGATTTAATTACAGTTCAGCCTACTGCTATCAACATCCATGCCACTCATTCATATCTTGCTCTCCTTTATCTCCCGCTTCTGATCTCGCTCACAAAACCATCTGTTCATTGTGTTCAGGTTAAAACTTTACCTATTCAGAACTGATATTTAGTAAATGTTTATCTAGAGTTTACCCAGTTAACGTTGCCTTGTTCCGGGAGGACATGTGAATAACTGGGAAAACGTCCAATTCGTTGGTGAAAACAGGCTGGCTCCGCGCGCCTACTTCTTCTCTTATGCCGACCACGCGCTGGCGGCCACCATGCAGCGCGAGCTGAGCCGCCGTTTTCTGGGCCTTGGCGGTCAGTGGCAGTTCCACTACTTCGACCACCCCCTGCAGGTGCCGGAAGACTTCTATCACAGCCCCATGAGCGGCTGGGACCAGATCACCGTGCCCAACATGTGGCAGATGGAAGGACATGGTCAGCTGCAGTACACCGACGAAGGTTTTCCCTTCCCCATCGACGTGCCCTTCGTGCCGACCAACAACCCCACCGGCGCCTATCAACGCAGCTTCACGCTGAGCCCCGCCTGGGACGGCGAGCAGGTGATCATCAAGTTTGACGGAGTGGAGACCTACTTCGAGGTCTATGTGAATGGCCACTACGTCGGCTTCAGCAAGGGCAGCCGCCTCACCGCCGAGTTCGATATCAGCGCCTACGCCAAGGTTGGCGAGAACCTGCTGTCGGTGCGGGTGATGCAGTGGGCTGACTCTACTTACATCGAAGATCAGGATATGTGGTGGATGGCGGGGATCTTCCGCGACGTCTATCTGGTGGGCAAACCGGCTGCCCATGTGCAGGACTTCTTCATCCGCACCGCGCTGGCCGATGACAATCAAAGCGCCACCCTGAGCTGCGATATCCAGCTGGAGAATCTGGGGGCTGCTGCCCGTGATCACCGTCTGGTCTGGTCGCTGCTGGATCAGGGCAGTGAGATCGCCAGCGGCTCGCTCGATCATCTCGCCATCGATGGCAAGTGTGATTGCCGCTTCACGCTGGATCTGGCCACCCCCCGTCTGTGGAGTGCCGAAGACCCTTACCTCTATCAGCTGCAACTCTCCCTCTACAACGGTCAGGGCGAGCTGCTGGAAGTGATCCCGCAGCGGGTTGGGGTGCGTGAAATCAAGGTCAAGGATGGCCTCTTCTACGTCAACGGCCACTACCTCAAGCTGCACGGGGTGAACCGCCACGACAACGACCACCTCAAGAGCCGTGCGGTCGGCATGGATCGTGTTGAACGCGATATCGTGCTGATGAAGCAGCACAACCTCAACTCGGTGCGCACCGCCCACTACCCGAACGACCCGCGCTTCTATGAGCTGTGCGACCAGTACGGTTTGTTCGTGATGGCGGAGACCGACGTGGAGACCCACGGTTTTGCCAACGTTGGCGATCTCAGCCGCATCACCGACGACCCCTTCTGGGAGCCGGTGTTCGTTGATCGCATCGAGCGCCACGTGCACGCCCAGAAGAACCACCCCTCCATCATCATCTGGTCGCTGGGCAACGAATCCGGTTACGGCTGCAACATCAGAGCCATGTACCAGCGCTGCAAGGCGATCGACCCGACCCGGCTGGTGCACTACGAAGAGGATCGCGATGCCGAGGTGGTGGATGTGGTGAGCACCATGTATTCCCGCGTCTCCCAGATGAACTGCTTCGGCGAGTTCCCGATGGATAAGCCGCGCATCCTCTGCGAATACGCCCATGCCATGGGCAACGGTCCGGGTGGCCTCAGCGAATACCAGCAGGTGTTTGACCGTCATCCCCACATTCAGGGTCACTACATCTGGGAGTGGTGTGATCACGGCATTCTGGATCAGGACGAGCAGGGCCGCCCCGTCTACAAGTACGGCGGCGACTACGGTGACTACCCCAACAACTACAACTTCTGCATGGATGGCCTCATCTATCCGGATCAGACCCCGGGGCCGGGCCTGCGCGAATACAAGCAGGTGATCTGCCCGGTCAAGGTGCGCGCGCTGGATCTGGCGAGCGGCAAGCTGGAAGTGGAAAACCGTTACTGGTTCTCCACTCTCGACGACATCCGTCTGCTGGTCGAAGTGAAGGCCGAGGGCGAACTGCTGGCCAGCCAGCAGATCCGGCTGGAAGGGGTGGCTCCCGGTGCCACCACAGAGTTGCAGCTCGAACTGCCATCCCTCGATGGGCGAGAAACCTTCGTCCAGCTGCGGGTCATCAAGGCCACCGCCACCCGCTACAGCGCGGCGGAGCACGAGCTTGGCCAGTACCAGTTCCAGCTGAAAGAGTCGACTCGCCAGCTGCAGCCCTTTGCCAACCCCAACGCCACTGCGCTGCAGATTACCGACGAGCGCCTCGTGTTGACCTTGAGCGGCAGCGGCTTTGCCCTGCGCTTCTCACGCCTCGATGGCAAGCTGGTGAGCTGGCAGCAGGACGGTATCGAGCTGATTGAGCGCTCGCCACGCCTCACCTTCTTCAAGCCGATGATCGACAACCACAAGCAGGAGTATGAGAGCCTGTGGCACCCGAACCACCTGCAGATCATGCAGGAGCACTTCCGCACCTTAAGCTGGCGTCAGTTGGGTGATGCGGTTGAGGTGGCGGTGGAGAGCCTGATTGCGCCGCCGGTGTTCGACTTCGGCATGCGCTGCCGCTACGTCTACACCCTGAGCCCGAACGGTCAGCTGCACGTGGCGCTCTCTGGTCAGCCTTACGGCGGCTACGACGACATCATCCCCAAGATCGGCTTCGAACTGGGCATTCGTCAGGATCTCGACCGGGTGCACTACTACGGCATGGGACCGGGCGAGAACTATCAGGACAGCCGCCAGAGCAACTGGATCGACAGCTTCAACAGCACAGTCAGCGAGATGTGGGAGCACTACCCCTTCCCGCAGGACAACGGCAACCGTCAGCAGGTGCGCTGGGCGACCCTGACCAACCGCCATGGCGCCGGTCTCTACGTGCGGCCCGATGCCCCCATCAACCTGAGCGTCTGGCCCTACAGCTGGGAGCATATCCACGCGGCGCAGCACATCAACGAGCTGGAACCGAGCGGTTATCTCACCCTCAATCTGGATCACAAGGTACTGGGGCTCGGCTCCAACTCCTGGGGCTCCGAGGTGCTGGACTCCTGGCGGGTGCGATTCGAGCTGTTCAGCTTCGGCCTGACCCTGCTGCCCATCGCCCGTGGCAACCTCAATCCGGCTGCGCTGGCCGGGCTCGATCTCACCATCAACGGCGGGAGGAACCTCGCATGATCACCCTGGACAACCTGACCCTGTTCAAAAACATCTACCGGGAGGGCAAGAAGTGGGGCCGCTGCGTGGAGGCCATCAACAACCTGCCGAACCTCAAGCCCGGCATCTGTCACTCCATCGGTGACTCCCTCACCTATCGCTTGCAGGAGGGGGCCAGCCCGGCCACCTCCCTGTTCGAGGGGCAGCGCCGCTACTTCGACGTCCACTACTACCTGGAAGGGGCAGAGACGGTGGAGTGGGCTGCCAAGAGCGAGCTGGCGGTCGAGCAGGGCTATGACGATACCACCGACCGCGAGTGGCTGGCCGGTGAGGTGCGTGAGCGCCAGAAAGTCGGCAATGGGCAGGTGGTGATCTTCGAGAACGACGAGGCCTACCGCTTCGTCGGCGATGCGCCGGTGCGCAAGGTGATCATCAAGGTCACCGTCGAAGGCGGCTACTTCAAGAACAAATAACAAGCCGCCGGTTCTGCACTGATAAAAGCCGGAAGGGCGGGGCTCACCCTACACATCATGCCCCGCCCTTTCGCGGCAATAACTACAGGTCTGGAGATGCACCATGTCTGATTCCAAACGCAATACGATAGGCAAGTTTGGTCTGCTGTCGCTCACCTTCGCGGCGGTATTCAGCTTCAACAACGTCATCAACAACAACATCGAAATCGGTCTGGCCTCGGCCCCGATGTTCTTTCTGGCCACCCTTTTTTACTTCATTCCGTTTTGCCTGATCATTGCGGAGTTCGTGTCACTGAATAAGAACTCCGAAGCGGGCGTCTATGCCTGGGTGAAGAGCTCCCTCGGCGGTCGCTGGGCCTTCATCTCTAGATTGGCCCCTTGAAGATCCAGACACTTCGCCCCTCTTAACTTAAGAGGTAGTCTTGGAGCTATGTTCAGTACTAGTCACAACGAGAAGATGGTCGAAGTGTTAACAGGGGCCGAGCGCCGTCGACGCCGGACTCCACAAGA
>NZ_JAGKRH010000009.1:0-9714 GCF_017939245.1 Aeromonas sp. PrichA-15
GTATAACCTGGCCAGAAGGAGGCAATATCAATATGATGCACGGCGACAGCAGGGTGATGGTGGTGGTGTGTTTGGCGACAACCAGTTTACCAGCACCCTGTCTGTCAACTTCCACTTTCCCAGGATCCCGCGAAGAACCTTTTTTTTTGCCCGCCATCTGGCCTGGATCCCCCCTTATTGAGTGGATCCCGATGAGGGATCCTCCTCACAACTTCCGCCAATTCCTCCTGTACAAATGTTATCCCGCTCACACTCCTGCTGAAACGGTTTAGCTTGCATATTGAGTCAGCTAAAGCGGTTTAGCTATCCTCAGCTCGTCAACAACAACAGAGCCCGGACGGGCGACAGAAGACAGGTGAGGACGATGACGATGTTCAAGAGCAAGTTGGCGCTGGCCGTGGCGCTGGGATTGGGAATGAGCAGCCCGCTGTGGGCGGCGGATGGTGGTATCGAAGCCAGGCTGGCGGCGCTGGAGGCGCGGGTGCAGGCAGCCGAGGCGCGCGCCACCGCTGCCGAAGCGCGGGCCGACGAGGCCCAGAGCAAGGCAAACGAAGCCCGCGAGACCGCCGTGGTTGCCAAGGCCCAGAGCGAGAAGGTGGACAAGCAGACCGCCGGGGCCCAGGGCTTCGAGTTCCACGGCTATGCCCGCTCGGGCCTGCTGGTGAACGGCAACGGCAATGGTGGCCGCGGCGGCCCCTACATCACCCCGGCCGGCTCGGTGGGCGGCGCCGTGGGTCGCCTTGGCAACGAGGATGACACCTACATGGAGGCCAACCTGCTGAAGACCCAGACCTTCGACGATGGCAGCTGGGCCCGCTACAAGCTGATGCTGGCGGACGGGGTGGAGACCAGCAACGACTGGACCGCCAGCGATTCCAGCCTCAATACCCGCCAGGTGTTTGCCGAAATCGGCGATCTGGCGAGCTTCAGCGGTCCTTTCCAGCACTCGGTGCTCTGGGCGGGCAAGCGCTTTGACCGGGACAACTTCGACATCCACTGGCTCGACTCGGACGTGGTCTTCCTGGCCGGTACCGGCGGCGGCGTCTACGACGTGCAGCTGGCCGACAGCTGGAAGGCGAACTTCTCCCTCTACGGGCGCGACTACGGCGACATCAGCGCGAGCGGTCTCTCCGACATCGAGAGCTACATCCTCACCATGAACAACCGCGTTGGCAACTGGCAGTGGATGCTGAACGGCCTCTCCGCCAAGGACAACGAGGCGCGCATCAACGACGGCGGCGCGGGCAGCGAAGCGGCGAACAAGGGGGCCCACACCCTGGTGGCCTACCACGCCGACAGCTTCTTTGGCATCAACCCCGGTTTCTCCAAGGCGGCGGTGCTGTATGGCCACGGTCTGGGTGCCGAGCTCAAGGGGCTGGGCTCCGACAGCGAGCTGCTGCCGGATGCCGATGCGGTGCGGGTCGCCGTGTTTGGCGCCACCGATCTTGCGCCCCGCTGGCGTGTGGCCCCGGCCCTGCTGGCCGAGCACAGCCAGGATCGTTACGTGAAGGGGGACGAGTACCGCTGGGTGACCCTCAATGGCCGCCTGGCCCAGGTGCTGAGCCAGAACGTCGAGCTGGTCTACGAGGCGACCTGGCAGTACATGGACCTCGATCCCAAGGGCTACAAGGGTCGCCAGGCGGTGAGCGGCGATTTCACCAAGCTCACCTTCGCGCCGACCTTCAAGGCGCAGACCGCCGGCTTCTTCGAGCGGCCCGAGCTTCGGGTGTTCGCCACCTGGATGGACTGGTCCTCCGAGCTCGACAACTACGCCAGCTCCGATGCCATGGGCCAGAGCAACTTCACCGCCGGGGGCGAGTGGAACTTTGGCGTGCAGATGGAAACCTGGTTCTAGTTCGTTATCCCGATCACAAAAATGGCAGGCGGCCCCGGGATCTGTTGGTTAGCTAAAACGGTTTAGCTGATAATGCGGACCCAGAACCCGGGGCTGACCCCGGCAAATCCTGTGCAGCAGTGGAGTAGCAACAAGGTGACGAATCGTGTGTGGGTAATGGGGGATGCGGTAGTGGACTTGATCCCGGAAGGGGAGCAGTACTACCTCAAGTGTCCGGGTGGCGCACCGGCCAACGTGGCGGTGGGCGTTGCCCGGCTCGGCGGGGAATCGGCCTTCATTGGCCGGGTCGGCGCGGATCCCTTCGGCCGCTTCATGGGGGAGACCCTGGCCAGGGAGGGGGTCGACATTCGCCACCTGATCCAGGATCCGGCCCATCGCACCAGCACGGTGCTGGTGGATCTCGATGAGGCGGGGGAGCGCAGCTTCACCTTCATGGTGCGCCCGAGCGCCGATCAGTTCCTGAGCCCCGCCGATCTGCCGGTCTTCCAGGCCGGGCAGTGGCTGCTGACCTGCTCCATTGCGCTCGCCAACGAGCCGGTGCGCAGCAGTTGTCTGCAAGCCATGGCGACCATCCGTGCCGTCGGGGGGCGGGTCTGCTTCGACCCCAACCTGAGGCCAGAGGTGTGGGGCAACCCTGCCGAGATGCTGCCCGTGGTGCGCGAGGCCATGGCCCTCGCAGACGTGGTCAAGCTCTCGGTGGAGGAGCTGCAACTGCTGAGCGGTCTGGACGATCTGGCGGCGGGGCTTGCCACTCTTTCAGGCCCGGCCCTGGTGCTGGTGACCCGGGGGGCGGCCGGTGTGGTGGCCCGTCTGGGTGGCGAGTTGCTGGAGTGGGTGGGGCCCAAAGTGACGCCACTCGATACCACTGGGGCGGGGGACGCCTTCGTTGCCGGGCTGCTGGCGGCCTTGGCCGAACGGACCTCGCTGCCGACGCTGGCCGAGCTGCCCGCCATTCTGGCTCAGGCCCACGGCTGCGGGGCGCTCGCCACCACCGCCAAGGGGGCGATGACGGCACTGCCCACCCGCACCCGGCTGGATGAATTTTTGCGATCAGGCGCAGACGGTTGTTGATCTGCGGCTAGAAGCCCGGCTCGACAGCCCCTACTCTCATGTGACAAGGGCCCGCCAGCGTGGCGGGTCATAAGAGGAAGAATATGAATATCAGTGCGATAGCCCAGGATCTGGTGCCCCTGCTCGGGGGCAAGGAGAACATCGTCAGCGCCGCCCACTGCGCCACCCGGCTGCGGCTGGTGCTGGCGGACGACAGCAAGGTGAACAAGGCCGCCATCGACAAGCTGGAGGGGGTCAAGGGGTGCTTCAGCAACGCCGGCCAGATCCAGGTCATTTTCGGCACCGGCCTGGTCAACAAGGTCTATGCGGAGTTCGTCACCCTGACCGGGACCGGCACCGCCAGCAAGGCGGAGCTGACCGACATGGCGACGGCCAAGCTCAACGTGGCCCAACGTCTGGCGCGGACCCTCTCCAACATCTTCGTGCCCATCATTCCGGCCATCGTCGCCTCCGGTCTGCTGATGGGGCTGCTCGGCATGGTGCGCACCTACGGCTGGGTCAACGCCGACAGCGCCCTGTTCGTCATGCTCGACATGTTCAGCTCGGCAGCCTTCATCATCCTGCCGATCCTCATCGGCTTTACGGCGGCGCGCGAATTCGGCGGCAATCCGTACCTCGGGGCGACCCTTGGCGGCATCCTCACTCACCCGGCCCTGACCAACGCCTGGGGCGTGGCCGGGGGCTTCAAGACCATGGACTTCTTCGGCCTGGATGTCGCCATGATCGGCTACCAGGGCACTGTCTTCCCGGTGCTCCTGGCGGTCTGGTTCATGTCCCACCTGGAGAAGCAGCTGAGAAGGCGCGTCCCTGACGCCCTGGATCTCATCCTCACCCCGTTTTTGACCGTTATCATCACCGGCTTCGTGGCGCTGCTTTTCATCGGCCCCGCCGGGCGGGTGCTGGGGGATGGCATCTCGTTCGGTCTGAGCGCCCTCTATGAGCAGGCAGGCTGGCTGGCGGGTCTGGTGTTTGGCGGCACCTATTCCCTTATCGTCATCACCGGCATCCACCACAGCTTCCACGCCATCGAGGCTGGGCTGCTGGCCAACCCTGCCATCGGCGTCAACTTCCTGCTGCCCATCTGGGCCATGGCCAACGTGGCCCAGGGCGGGGCTTGCCTCGCGGTCTACTTCAAGACCCGGGACGTGAAGATCAAGGCCATCACGGTGCCGGCGGCCATGTCCTGCCTGCTCGGCATCACCGAGGCGGCGATCTTCGGGGTCAACCTGCGCTACATCAAGCCCTTCCTGGCCGGCCTGTTCGGCGGGGCCTGCGGCGGCGCCTACGTGGTGGCGGCCAAGGTCGGCATGACGGCGGTGGGCCTGACCGGCATCCCGGGCATGGCCATCGTCCAGCCCATGAGCCTCATCCACTACGTCATCGGTCTGGTGATCGCCTTTGGCGCCGCTTTCGCCGCCTCCTACCTGCTCAAGTACAAGGTGGAGTGATGAAGGAAAGCCATCTCCTGAACCAGGTTGTCCGGTCCCTGCTGGCCGGACAGCTCAAGGCGGCGGCCGATCCCCATCGGCCCCGCTGGCATCTGGCAGCCCCGGTGGGGCTGCTCAACGATCCCAACGGCTTTATCGAGCACGACGGGCGCTACCATCTTTTCTACCAGTGGAACCCGCTCGGTTGCGAGCACCGCAACAAGGGCTGGGGGCATGTCACCTCCACCGATCTGCTGCACTGGCAGCACGAGCCGGTGGCGCTGCTGCCCACCGAGGCCTATGAGAGCCACGGCTGCTATTCGGGCTCGGCGGTGAGCGACGAGCAGGGGCGTCTGACCCTCATCTATACCGGCAACGTCAAATACCCGGACGGCAGCCGCACCGCCTACCAGTGTCTGGCCCGTGCCGACGGTGAGGGGGGCTTTGCCAAGCTGGGACCCGTGCTGGACCTGCCCGCAGGCTACAGCGGCCATGTGCGCGACCCCAAGGTGTGGCACGACGGTCGGCAGTGGCTGATGGTGCTGGGGGCCCGCACCCTGGACGATCGGGGTGAGGTGCTGCTCTATCGCGGTGACACCCTGGATGCCTGGACACTGGTGGGCCCCATCGCCGGCAGCGGGCGCGGCGGTCTCGGGGAGTTTGGCTACATGTGGGAGTGTCCGGACCTGTTCCCCCTGGGAGATCGCCATGTGCTGATCAGCTGCCCGCAGGGGATTGCCCCGCAGGGAGAGGATTATCGCAACCTCTACCAGTGCGGCTGGCTGGCGGGTGACTTCGACGGCGAGCGCTTCGAGCACGGGGCTTTCCACGAGTTGGACAGGGGATTCGAGTTCTATGCCCCCCAGACTACCCAGGACAGTCAGGGGCGGCGCCTGCTGTTCGGCTGGCTGGGCTTGCCGGAGGAGAACGAGATGAGCCAGCCCACTCTCGAGCACGGCTGGATCCACCAGATGAGCTGCCCGCGGGAGCTGTTCTGGCAGGATGAGTGGCTCTGCCAGCGGCCGGTGGCTGAGCTGGGCGCCCTGAAAGGGGAGCAGACCCGCTTCGAGGGGGCGCCGGACGAGCTGCCTGCCCTGGCCATCGACTCGGCCTGGCTCGATCTGGCGCTGACCGGCGAGGGGAGCCTTCGCCTCGGCACTGTGGCCGAGCTGGTGTGGCAGCCGGGGCGCATCATCCTGCGGCGCCAGAACTGGCAGAGCGGGGAGTGGGAGGCGCGAAGCGCCCCTTGGCTTGGGGGCAAGATCACCGTCTTGTGTGACCGCTCCAGCCTGGAGTGCTTCGTCGATGGCGGGCGCCAGAGCTTGTCGACCCGTTACTTCCCCGGCGAAAACCCAGTACTTTCCGCACGTTGCGGTGGTGATGGCAGCAAAATTTGTCTCGATCACTGGCCGCTGGCGACCTGCCTAGTACAATAGCCCGGTGTCAGTTTGCCGGGAGGTCAGGTGGAGAAGAAGAAACGGATCACGATTGCCCAGATAGCCACGCTTGCGGGGGTCTCCAAGGCCACCGCCAGTCTGGTGCTCAACGGCAAGAGTGCGGAATACCGCATCGCCGACGATACCCGCAAGCGGATCCAGGCGGTGGCGGACGAGTGCCACTATCAGCCGAGCATCCATGCTCGCTCCCTGCGGGAGGTGCGCAGCTACACCTGGGGGCTGGTGATCCCCGACCTCACCAACTTCGGCTTCGCCAGCATCGCCCGTGCCCTGGAGGCCCGCTGTCGGGAGGCGGGGATCCAGCTGCTCATCGCCTGCTCCGAGGATGACCCCACCCTGGAGCAGCGGGTGGTGGACAACCTCATCAGCCGTCAGGTGGATGGCCTCATCGTCGCCTCCAGCGGCCACAGTGACGACATCTATGCCCGCATCCACGACCGCTTGCCGGTGGTGCAGCTCGACCGCCACATCGGTGAGTCGCGCCTGCCCATGGTGATCTCGGACGCCTGCAAGGCTACCGCCGAGCTGGTGCAGGATATGGCCGAGGATTGCGGGGAGGAGATCTACTACTTCGGCGGTCTGCTGGATCTCTCCCCCAGCCGCCACCGGCTGGCGGGTTACGAGCTCGGATTGCACCGGGCCGGGCTGGAGGCCACTTCATACCGGGTCCGCCACCGTGACTACCAGCCGAGCTCGGGTTATCAGCTGATGTCTGAGCTGGTGGACGAACTCGGGGCACCGCCGAAGGGGCTTTTTACCGCCTCCTTCACCCTGCTGGAGGGGGTGCTGCGCTACCTCAACGAGGCGGAACTGATGGAGACCGGCATGCGCCTGTGTACCTTCGACGATCACGATCTGCTCGACTGCATCCCCATGCGCATCGATTCCGTGGCCCAGGATTGCCCGGCCCTGGCCCGGGCCGCCTTCGAGATGATGCAGCAACTCATCGCGGGCAATCCCCCAGCCCAGACCGCCCAGGTCATTAACCCCAGGGTGCGCTGGCGCAGCCGCCGTTAGGCACACGGCTTCCCTTTCCTGTGAAAAAGCCCCGCCGGATCCGGCGGGGCTTTTTCTGCTGCGCCTGGTATGAGGGCGTCAATCGGTGATGCTGGCCCGCCAGAAGATCTGCTTGATGTGAGGGTGCTCCCCGAGCGTGTTCATCAGGGCATCGAGCTTGGTGCCATCGATGGCGGTGGCGAGCAGCGTCGCCGAGATCTCGAGATCCTGATCGCCGAAGGGGGTGATGTCGAGCTCGCTCAGGGGGTAGTGGGCCTGCTCCAGCATCTGCTCGAGCCAGGGCAGTACCTCCTTCTGGTGAGCGCGGCCTATGAGAGCGGTCACGTGATAGGTCACTTCGGTGTCCATGTTGTCCACCGGGTCACGGTTTATCTGGTTGACCAGGGGGCGCAGCAGGGTGTTGGCGGCCAGCACGAAGAGGGCGCCGAGGATGGCCTCCAGGGCGAACCCGGCGCCGCAGGCGGCCCCGACAGCGGCCACGCCCCACAGGGTGGCAGCTGTGTTGATGCCCCGGATGTTGCCGGATTCACGCATGATGACGCCAGCGCCGAGAAAACCGATGCCGGAGACGATGTAGGCCACCACGTGGACGACCCCGTAACTGCCACCATGCAGGTCATAGATGCGCTGGGCCAGGTTGACGAACAGGGCCGCCCCCACGGCGACCAGCACGTTGGTGCGAAGGCCGGCGGTGCGCTGGCGGTACTGGCGCTCCAGGCCGACCAGGCTGCCCAGCACGAAGGCGAGCAGCAGGCTGGCCAGGGTGTCGAGCAGGGCGAGAAAATCGAGTTGTTGCCACATTCTCATGAATGGGTCTCCTTCTGGGGATGCCGACCAGCTTTCGCCCCCGGGTTGCGTGAGAGACGGGGGGCAAGGTCGACATCGTGGTGAATGCAAGGGCGCGACCCGCCTCCTGACGGGGCGGGATGGCGCAGAACAGGGAAGAGGCCCTTCACGGTTGCCCGGGAAGGACCTCGCCTCGTTCGAGGGTCAATGGCTGGTGGTGGCGTCGTCCCCGGCGCGGGGGCGCAGTTCCCAGCGTACCGGGTGGACAGCCCCGACCTGGTGGATGAACTGCACCAGGTAGCGGCGCTGGGGCGGCGTGCAGTAGAGGCTCAGCACCAGCACGCGGCCTTCACCGCGCCCGGGCTGCATGGATTGCATAGGACTGAGTCCGGCCGGTTGCAGGGTGTGGCTCACTGCGGCCAGCACCTGCTCCATGTCGGCTCTGTCTTCGCAGCGGATGTGCAGCCGATAGAGGTGCTGACGCCGTTTGCCACGTTGCCAGAGTGGTCGCAGGCCCCGTCCCAGTCTGCTCAGCAGGGAAGGGGATTTGTCAGCGACAGGGTTGTTTGAAATCAAGCGCATAGCAGCCTCCTTTTGGGAAGCAGAAACTATGCAGGCAAGGTGTCGTGGGATGAGTCCCCGTCACCTGACGTCAAGTGTGAAAAGCGGGGAAAAGAGGAGTCCACTTCTCGCAGGGTGGCGAGTCGCGGCAGAGAATAACCTGCGGCTAGCTCGCGACCAGGGTGCCGACGACGAGGGCCGGCGTGCGTCTGTCACTTGATGAGTTGCCCACCGATGGTCTCCGCTAGTGATAAAGAGGCGACATGGTAGCCGATACGGCAGCCTGGGTAAACCCCGAGCCCTTGATAGCAACATATTGAAACATAATAAAAAAGAGATGAAAGCGCCGGTGAAGGGAGCCCTCTTCCCTTCACCGGCGGGCCCTTGGGGGGTTACCGGGTCTTGTCGATGCCCAGGTATTTGAGCATCCGTTTTTCATAGATGGGTTCGGTGTCGTCCACCTGCATCTTGTGCAGGAAATACTTCTCGAACGCTATCTTGGCCAGGTGGACCCACTTCCCTTTCTTGGACCAGGCGACGTTACGCGGCGGGATCTGGGGCATGGCCACGAAGGCGGCCCCTGTGTCCCCCATGTCCGCCAGACAGATGGCATTCCACACCGCCCGGGTGACCGGGGGTTGGCCGTCCAGCTCCGCCTTGATGTTGTGGCTTAAGGTGCGCACCATGGCCTCGATCATGTAGCCGGTCTTGGGCACCCCGGTCGGTACCGGCGTCTTGTGCTGGGGCGGGATGGCGATGCAGACCCCGGCGGCGTAAATCTGCGGGAAGACAGGGTTGCGCTGGTGTTCGTCGACGATGACGAACCCGCAGGGATTGACCAGCCCCTCGAGGCCCCGCAGGGGGCTGATGCCGGCGAAGGCGGGCAGCATCATGGCATGCTTGTAGGGGAGGCTGTGGGTGCGCTTGACGTTGCCATCTTAAATGCGAAAGGGGACTCCCTCCGACGTAGGTGGGAGGGGAATTTCGCCGGGGCGTCAGCCCCGCTGGTTTTGAATGTATTGCTTGATCACCTCCAACGGTGCTCCGCCGCAAGAGCCCGCAAAGTAAGAGCGTGACCAGAGTACGGGTTTGCTGTAAGCACCTCTCAAGTCCAGAAATTCATTACGCAGTCGCCTTGATGTGACCGCCTTTAACGAGTTCACCAGTACCGATAGCTGCACCGTTGGCGCGTACTCTATCAGCATGTGAACATGATCAGCCTCTCCGTCACACTCTTTCAGTTCCGCACCAAAATCTCTGCAAACCTCTGCCGCACACTGACCGAAGAAGGCGTGATGCAGATCCCCCAGTATCGGCTTTCGATACTTGGTGATAAACACCAAATGTACGTGCAAAACGTAGGTCGCATGGCGTGATTTATTAATTTTAGTGAATCCTGATTACCCATGATTAGCAGTCAGTTACCACGAACTATACTGATCTTACGTACAGTTATCGAGGTGCGAGATCATGGCCAAAAGCAAAATCCAATTCCAGAAAGGCTACAGCCTGTTTGAGTTTCTCAAGGACTATGGCACTG